>DASTAW010000008.1 GCA_035712365.1 Terriglobia bacterium | reverse complement strand
GCCGGCAAGTCCTTCCGGCCTACGGCCTCCAGGACTTGCCGCCAGCAAAGCCCACACCCCTCCCCCAAACCACCCCTGGAGGGGGAAGTTTCTATCTGGCTAAATACCGGAACTTTCTATTTTGCGTTGACAGCAAAATCGCACGCACCTACTGAATCGGCGGGAGAATGTTTGTTGACGCGCCTTAGTTGAGCCGTGGCGGTTTTGTAGGGGAGCCCTTCGGGCTCCCGGAATTTCCTTTGTAGCGGCGGCTTTATGCCGCCATCTGCGCTGAAATGATTTGATGGCGGTGCCGCGCAGGCGGGACGCCGCCACTCCCTCTCGGCGAGATTTTAACGCCTGCCAGAGAGTAAGTCCTGGCTTTGCCCGCCGGTTTAAGGGGATCGGAACTTCAGGTCTGACAGAAAAAGCAGGCTGACCGGCCGGGCTTTAGCTGCCGGAGGGGGAAGGAACTCCACCCATGCCTGGCTTCTCGCCACGCCAGCCTGGGACATAAGTACACTCGTATGCCCGGTCGTGACGGACTACGCATTCCAGGCAAAGCGGCTGGTGGTGTCGTGTGCAATAGAAAATCACCGGACGAACACCGCATTCAGGGCAGGGCGGGAGTCCCGGCGCTTCGTACGTGTAAACTGACGGTTCGCTCTTGCCTCGCTGTCCCTCTCTAGGTGACCAAGCGTTGTGTGCGGCCGCTTCATTTGTACCGGACGAACCCACTGTCCAGACGGGAGTATCCATCGTTCCAGACGATGCTTCCACACCGGACTGAGCTGTCCGTGCTGACTTGAGGGGATGAACTGCGCGTGCCTCCTGTCCCAGCGTCAGCCCAAACACCGAACCCGTCTGCCGCGTTTGGGCGACGGGCGGGTGCGGCACGTTGACTGAAATCCGGTCCAAAGCCCCTGAGAAATGCGAGCCGTGTGGCAGTTGCGTCCCGGCGGGAAAAGGATTGCCCCTCGCAGCCAGTGCGTCGCGCACTATGGCTGCGTTCTGCTTGCCTGCCCGCGCCACCACGTACAACACAAAGCTCATCACGCCCCACAGAAGCCAGAGCCCAAAAACGACATACGGCAATACGCCAAACAGGACCAACTGTCCCATCGCGGTCTGCGGTGTTGGTTTCATCGTGATCACCCCGACCCACATCGCGGCACATAACCACCCTCCCAACCCAATTGCCCTCACCCACCAAGGCTTCCTCATCGAGACCTCTTATTCTTTCATAATGCGCCCATCGTGTAGCGCCGTTCTTGTGGCCTGCGGCACTCGTGTTGACAGGGAAGAACCGAGTACCCCAAAATAGTAGGACGCGCTGCCGGCTCTGCGCCGTTAACTCAGCGATGGAACTGTAAGACGGCGACAACGACCTGCGCCACTGCGAAAAGCACGGCTGCGACTGTCACCCAGAGAATAGTTCTCGTTAAACAATTTGTCTTCGAGGCCAACCGCGTACTGCTCTCGTCCAGCTTCCGAATCGATTCATCGAGGTCCCTCATAGCGCTTATGGATTCAATGGCGAGCCGACTGTTAACCCATGTGACGTTCGCCGGGTTGCTAAATGCTGCGGTTGCATCCGACAGGCCCACTCGCAGGGCCTGCAAGTCATCAGAGTCGAATCATTCACCTTTCCTTAAGAAGTCGTACAGTTCGTGGGGATTCAAGGTTTCCTCCAATACCACTGCGGGCCACATTGGGGCTTAAATGTGTGATCTTTCAAAGCGGTGAGGCGCGGCCCTTCGAGGGTTACGCATAGGCTCCGCTGCCCTTAGCGACTTACGGTCTGGCGACATCAGTTTCATGACATCCAGGTAAACCCGAAGGAGAGCGGAGTACCCCTTCCTGAAAGTAGGTCGAAGCTGCTCGATGGTCCAATCCACGGGCTGCTTGGTTCCGAAGCCAAACCCCACGCTGTCGCCCGTCACCTCCAACCTCTTCGAAGTCAGGATACAGCCGAGGCCCACAACGGCAGGACGCGAATTGTGCGTCCAGCGATGCCGGTATTCAGAACAGGCTTGCCAGGCTTTGTTTAAGCTTAGAGTGCGTAGCCATAAGAGCGCACGCGGCTGGTCGGGCTGCGCTTCAAGCGCAGCGATGGTCTTGGCCAGCATAGAGCCCCTTTCACCGCCTTTAGCCAGCCTGAAACCCATATGTTTTCGAAGGGCTAAGAGCATGTGCCCACAGCTGGCCCCCAGCCGAAGGGCCACGTCCTCCAGGAAGTAAAGACAAAAGTATTTTGCAAGCGTTTCGCTGGACGGGATTCGAAACTCAGAATACCAGGCCCAACAGGCCTCCGATTCTATTAGAGCGAGATTGGCCTCGCAGAGCAGGTGCCAGCCGTCCCAAAGTTCGCGTAGCGCCGAGGCGGTTCTCGCCTCCGACCCGAGAAATGGCGCAGCCCAGGGCGGATAAGCTTCCTTTAAGTGCTGGGTTGCCCTAGGAAAGGACGACTCGATTTTGCGCTGGCGGTTCCTCGGTAGTTTACCTCGAATTAGACATCTCTCCTCTCCTGCGCTCTGTCGATACGGTCAAAAAAGTTCCTCCTGCTGGTGCCGGGTTTTGCGCTCGGCTTTGGCGAAGGTCTCCTCGCGGGCGATGGGGCCGCTTGGGTACTCGATCTTTTTGCCGGCAAGCAATTCAGCTACAGTAAGAATTTGCAGGCGCGGGGAGCGCCTCCCGCTGTTGGGCTGCATCTTGATTAATTTTTCCGACGGGTCGGAGGTCTCATAGAACCCGGCGGAGGCGGCTTCGACCCGCATGGGCTTGGTGGGTTCGCGCAGAGTGATCAGCGCGCCAATGGCGGCTTTCTCGCGGGCCAGAACTCCTTTGAGGTCGCGAACATGGTTGACGCCGATGTAGCCGCTTTTGACTTGCACGATCACTTGCTTGGCCCTGCCACTTTTATGGCTCCCAAAATAGATGTGGCTGTTCACGCCGGACTTCCTCGTATGGGAAATGGCATCGAAGGCAGCCTCGTGATAATATCACGGCCCTGTGCCCGAGCAACTTAGTAGCCAGTACCAAATGTTGAAGGAAACCGCCTCTAAAGACCTTGGGGGAAGGTCAGTGGCCCGCCTTATTTCCGAGATGACCTTGAATGCCCGGCAGATGCTTGCACGAGCCGAGCGACTGCCGTTAAAGTCGCGCGTCGTTGGAAAGAGATACTTCAGCTTCAGGCTGGCTGGGCAATCCAGGCCGATCAATGAGGCTCTTTACGCTGAGCGCGAAGGAGATTTTCTACAATTATTACGGGCGTTCCAAAGAGGGTTTCGAGCCACTGCGCCCGAGGCTATCGTGAGCTCGACCTATTCCATAGCCTACAGCGTTTTTGCGGCCAATGATGTGTGCGAGGTGGGACGGAAGGCCTCCGCGACGTTCTTCGAGATTCTGATCGGTCACATTGTGGCTCGGGCCGTCGGTGTCGCCCCCCGAAAAAAGGTCCGAGTTCCAGAGTCCGGCGCGGACCTTCCGACCGACTACGTCTTTGACCCGGAAGGGAAGAGCCGTAAGATACATCTTCCCATCAAGGCATCTACGCGAGAGCGCGCTGTTCAAGCGTGGGTTCATCAGCTCGTATTGGACAGGATATTTGGGACGGGAGTGTACCGGGGCGTTCTGGTCGTCGCTGCGGAAACGAAGCGGGACAGCAAGACTGGCGAGGTGATTGAGATCTGCGTTCCGAAGCAACTACAGATGTTCCAATCTCGGGTCGCCGAGCTGAGCCGCGTTTACTACCTTGACCCACCCCAGAGTTACCTCGACTTGGCCTCCAAATTCCCGCGCTTGGAGGTAAGGTCGTTCGGCCAAGCCCTGAGCGATCTCCCAACGCTGTTGTATGCTTAGACCCTGGTTCTGCAAGGCTTCTTCCTAAAGACCAGGAAGTAAGAGTGATTCTTGCGAGCGTGCCGTTGTCGCAGGATACGGCTAACTCCAGGCTTATTGGTTCGCATCAATACGAACAGGTCTTCGGCGATAAACATATCCTTCGTCAGGTGGTTGATAACCTCGACGTGCGTTAATCGCTGCTGGCACGCACAGACCTCATCCTGGCACTTGACGATGAAGATGCCCCCAGGCTTCAAGATCCTCCACGCTTCTGATGACCCTTGAAAGTACAAGTCCAAGACCGCGTCATGGTACTTTTTCGAGGTGCCATTGCCCGTCCCGTTGTTTTTGTAATATGACTCGTAGTTCTGATGTCCTTCGTGTGCTGTGCCCCCGGGGGTGTGCATGTACGGCGGATCAAACACAACGCCATCGACCGTCTCACTCTTGTATGGCAAGGCGCGGCAGTCGATGCCATTTCTTATGTCGCTCTTGAGAAGGTTGTAAAACTCGGGATCGACATTTTTCCAGAAGACGCCCTTCCCGAAAGTAACGTCAGCAACTTTGCTTCCCCGAGGGACATACAGCGAAAGCACGTGGGGGAAAACATCTGAGTTCGTTCCCTGATACGCGGAGAAAACGAGGCTGTTAGTAGCTGTGCCCGCCGGGGACTTGCGCGGGCGGATGCCTTTTCGTCTTACCAAGACGATCGGGCTACCGCCCTGGTAAGGGATCGGGGCTCGTTGCTCTTCGACTTGATAAGTAAGTTTCAATTGCATCTACCACTATATCGGCCATTTGCCGACCTTCCTGAATTGCCCTGATCTTAAGCCTGCGATGCGTCTCTTTCGGAATCCGAAACGTCGTCTTGGTCACCGGAATAAGGCTGAGTTGGTTCCCTTGTGCCATATTGCCATCCAGACGGCAAGACAGCATTATACCGCTACGCTATTCAGTGTCAAGGAGGTTTGCTCGCGATCTCTCCAACTACGTCGTAAGTAAACCGCATCGGTTTTCTGCGACCATTGCCAGGTATCTTCAAAGGCTGTGATCTGGGCGGCGGACTCTTCTCCGCTTTTTTCCTTGAACAGAACGTTGTAGGTGGCGCTGGAATTGAAGGGCGGGTCGAGATAGATGAGGTCCACGCTTTCCGTCGCCACATGCTCACGGAGGATTCCGAGGTTGTCGCCAAAGTAGAGCTTGTTTTCCCAATCCATTTGCGCAAAAGGATAGCACAAACGGGGAACGCTGGCGCACGCAGGATGCCCTCACGCGGTCCCGCCAAGCAGGACCGCCCTCTCCCGGAGGGCGAGGGTGGTAGATTATTCTTCTGCCGTGGGGCATTTTTAACCACGTGGGTTCACGTAGCGGCGAGTTTACCTCGCCACATGGCGGCGTAAAGCCGCCGCTACGGTTTCGTTCTCTTTGAAGGAACAAGCAGATTCCTCTCCCGCTCCGCGGGATCGGAATGACGGGCGCCGCTGCCTCGTTGCACAGGGTCACGAGAATTCAAATCAAAAGCCGCAGACTCTCAAGAATTCGAGAGTCTGCGCCACCCGGCTTCAGAGGCTGAAAGCCTCTTGGCTGGAGAGTGCCTGAGAAGTGTCGGAGCTGAAAAGCTCCGACCTCCTAACGGTGGAACTGCGGCCATGCCTAAAAAGACCAGGGGTAGGACCTTCAGGTCCGACAGAAAACAGCAGGCTAACAGAGCGGGCTTTCAGCCCCTGAAGAGGGAAAGCTCTGTGCCAACGACGCACATATCGATTATTTAATGTCTGTCTCCGCGGAGATGGGTGGGGTTAGAATAGCGCGGTGCAGGAGGCCAAGGTTTTTTCATGGACCGTTACACTGAACCCGATTTCAGCACTGCGGCGTTGATTACGATTGATACCCAGCGGGATACCCTTGACGGCCAACCGCTTGAGATTCCGGGTACGAGTTCCATCCTTTCGAACATGTCCCGCCTCTTAGCCGCGTTCCGCGCGCTTCAGCGGCCCATCGTTCACGTTGTCCGTTTATACAAGCCCGATAGTTCGAACGTGGACCTTTGCAGGAGGGCCGCAACAGAAACGGGGGAACTGGCGGCGCTGGCTCCTGATACTCCGGGATCGCAGCTCGCCCCAGGACTGCTGCCGGACGATCGTATTTCGCTGGATTGGAGCGCACTCCTTTCAGGCAGCATTCAGGCCGTGGCCGGGCATGAGGTGATTATCTACAAGCCGCGCTGGGGCGCGTTCTACCGAACCTGCTTGGAGGGCCACCTTCGCGGTCTGGGTGTCACGACGGCGATATTCGCGGGCTGCAATTTCCCAAACTGCCCGCGTACTTCGATCATGGAGGCGAGTGAACGGGATTTTCGCGTCGTTCTGGTGCGCGACGCGATTTCTGGCTTCTCCGAGCGCGATGAAACCGAGATGGCGAGAATTGGCGTCCTGGTTCTTTCAACCGAAGAGCTGCTGGCTCGACTGTCGCGAATGTGAACTCTGCATCCAAGAATGGAAAATCAAAAACCGCAGACTCTCAAAAACTCGAGAGTCTGCGCTACCCGGCTCTATCGCTCGCGGGTGGCGCAGACATCAAGCACTCGAAATACCGCGCATGCAATCCAAACGGCGCAGCACATGCGCCAGCCGCGCGTACCCGCTTCGATTGGGGCATCGGGCCACTGCTAACTCAGCACCCTTTCGATGCGCCGGTCAGGGATCAACCACATCACGGCGACGATAATATAGCAGGCCTCGGAAATCGACGTCTGCGCGAAGGCCAGCGGAATCGCCGCTGCATAAATTGCGATTGAAATCCTGCCTTTCACGTCGCTGCCGATGGACGTTGCTAGGGTTGAGCTTCGTCCATGAAGAACGATGAGCCTTTGGGTAAGGATGAAATAGGCGATTGCGGCCAACAGGAGGACCATTCCGTATAAGGCGACCGGCCAGGGGGTGAAATGGTTCTCCCCCATCCAGGCGGTGGTGAATGGAACAAGCGAAAGCCAGAATAGGAGGTGCAGGTTGGCCCACAGGGTTGACCCGCTAACGCGCTGGGTGGCGTGCAACAGGTGGTGATGGTTGCTCCAGTAGATCCCGATATAAACGAAGCTCAGAACGTAGCTCAGGAAAACAGGAACCAGAGGCCGCAAGGCGGCAAGGCTGGTTCCATGCGGGGACTTCATTTCCAGCACCATGATCGTGATGATGACGGCGAGCACGCCGTCGCTGAAAGCTTCCATGCGGCCTTTGTTCATTCTTCAGGCTCCTTCGGCGCCCATTTGGGCTTCGGCATTCACGGACCACCAGGACGATCTTTTCAGGGTGGATGACGCAGAAGCTCACCCTGTTGTGATGCGGTCTGGCGAAGAAAAGGAAGAAACTGCGGCCAATGGGGGGACACCTGTTCATGGACGAAGCGTAGCAAGCTCTGTGGCGGACTACAAGGGCCCGGCGGCCGGTTGGCGTAGACATTACCAGGCGAGTATTTGCACGACGCGCCCCGGCCACCGTATAACATCAGATGCGACAAGGCGAGTATTTGCGCCAGCCGCGACTGCGACCACGGTCGGCGTTAAGCTCGCGTCGTGATGCGAGCGGTAAGCCAGCGCAGGGGCGCGGCCGAACTATTTGGGACCACTTGGATCGATGTAGACGCCGGCGTGGCAGCGGTGGCTCGCCCATGAAAACGGCCGGGGGGCGGTGCTACGCCAGGGTCACGCCGCCGAGGCATTATGGCGCGTGCGCCAGGCGTTCACATCTTGGCGTGCGGTAGCGTGACGCAGAGCACAGTACCTCTTGGGCTCGAAGCAATTTCGCATTTTCCACCGAGTTGCGCCGCCCGCTCGCGTATTCCCGAAATGCCAATGCCGGCTTGCGGGAAGGCTTTCTTGTCGCGCTCTAAATCCGCGGGCTGTATCCCTTTGCCTCGGTCGGCTATTTTTAAAGTCACTCGATCCGAATCCGAGACCAGTTCCAGTTTTGCCCGAGAACTGTGGGAATGTCTGGCTACGTTATTGAGCCCTTCCTGGACGATTCTAAAGATTGCTTGCTGGACATCCTCTGACAGGCCGTGCAATTCCGATGGCAGTTTAAGATCCACGGCGATGCCTGTGGTCCTTTGAAACTGAGCGACGAACCAAACCAGCGACCGGCGGAGGCCCCACTGGCGCAATGCAGGAGGGTGGAGCAGGTGCGAAATATTCCTGATTTCCAGCAGGCACTGCTCCGTGGCCGCGATCGCGGTTTTTAGATTCTCGGCCGGCCGGCTGCCCAATAGATGGGCATCCCGGATGGCTGCGAGGAGCGTCAGTATGCCCGTTAGTTCCTGGGCGATGCCGTCGTGGAGTTCCCGGGCGATGCGCCGCCGCTCTTCTTCCAGGGCCTCCAGCACGAGTCGCGAATGCTGCCGAAATTCTTCCGTCGCCCGCGCCCGCGCCGTCACATCGAGGAGCGAAGAGACCAGCCACTTGACCTCGCTCTGCGAATCGAGCGCCGGCGCCAAGCTCCAGTCCCAATAAGTCACTCCGTGTTCGGGTTGATCAGGAAAAACAAATGGGCACGCGCTGGTTACGAAAGGATGTTTGGTGCGAACTACCTGATCAAAGATCGACCTGGGAAAGTTGGGGTACAGTTCGAAGTAATTCCGGCCAGTAAACTCGGAGGTGTTTTTTCGGGCGGCTCGCGCGTAGGTCTCATTGACGCGAATGAAGTTGTATTGCCGGTCGAGAATCGCCATGCAACTGAGAGAGTTATTCAAGACGGCCTCGGCCAGCCTGTTCTGCGCTAATGCCGCTTCCTGCCCCTCGACCATAACCGAATCTGGAAGTTTTCTGCTCATCGAAATCCTCATTTCTTGCCGCCAAATGGCAGGATAAAGGATGCTGATCTGACCGTGGCCAATTCAACTTGAAATATTCTCAACCCCAAAGGAAGTTCCTGAAGGGCGTGCAGGAATCTGCGCCGTTTTGCAACAAATAGAGGTTTGCAGAAAGCGTGCAGTCGTAACAGGGACACCAGGGGCAAACGCAAACCAGGGTTGGAAGTGAGCAATAGCGGGTATCTCGTGATACGAACGAGTTTCAATTTTTCCCCTCCGCCAATGTCAGTTAGGTATATGAGCATCTTATCATTAAACGAGGATGCATGTTCGAAGATATCAGGCACAGGACATCGATTTTCGCGGTCGGGACCATCGCTGCCTCACCCGGAGCTTCGCCAGTTCTCCTCTGCGCCGCCGCGCCGCCTTCGGCGTGGAACTACGGCAAAATACCTCTGGCGGGGGGCAACCCAGACCGTGCGTTGTTGTACTGTTTGCCGCCTCTTCAACCCAGGCAGACGATTGGTGTTTGCGTGGAACCTGACACCGCCCCGAACGCTTACCCTGTTGGTTAACTGGCCCTTCAGTTAGTTGACCGAATGCTGAAAAATCTCCTTATCCTATGCGTATTCCTTTCCTGGAGCCCCGATATCGACTCCAGCTCGGACCTGCATGTGGTTGATCTATCGAGAGCTTCTCCGGAGAGCGATGTGGTACGCAATGTGCACGCGAGCTGCGTAGGGGCCGCCTGGCGATCTGTGGAGGCGAGCCGCTAGAGTCTCATTTTCTCATCCCTGTTTTGCGGGCCAAGAGTCTGTTCGTCGAGCTCTCACCGGCGCAAGAGGGGAGTGTTGTCGTTCAACGTTTGCGGGACCTTCGAAGGAGTGCTCGATGAATCCATCCGCATCCCCAAAGCGGTCCGACCACACGCTCAGGTTTGCGGCGCTTGGCGCGTTAGTCCTCTGCTTTGTTCTGCCGGGGTCACCAGTTAAAGCATACTCGGTGCTCAGCCACGAAGCATTGATTGATGCAGCCTGGGACCCGTTTATTGTTCCTCTCTTGCTCAGCCGATACCCTGGGGCCACGCCTGATCAACTGTTGCAGGCGCACGCCTTTGCGTATGGAGGATGCGTCATTCAGGACCTGGGTTACTACCCCTTTGGGAACCATTACTTCAGCGATCTGACGCATTATGTCCGCACCGGAGATTTTATAGAGGCCCTGCTAGCCGACTCCAGGGACATCGACGAATATGCCTTTGCCCTTGGCGCCCTTTCGCACTACGTCGCCGACAACACCGGTCACCCTTTGGCGGTCAATATTTCGGTGCCTGAAATGTATCCAGGCTTGCGGCAGAAATTTGGCAACAGAGTTACCTACGAAGACAACCCCACCGCCCACGTCATGACGGAATTCTCTTTTGACGTGGTGCAAATCACCGGGGCCGGGTATCTGCCGATGACCTATCACAACTTTCTTGGATTCGAGGTGCCCCAGGGCCTCCTGGACCGCGCATTCCAGGATACCTATGGCTTGAAACTTCACAGACAGTTTTTGTCGGAGGGACTTTCCCTTTGGTCTTACAGACTCACTGCCAGCGAGATCATCCCTGACATCGGCCAGATTCTGTGGCGGAAGAAAGCAAAACATCTTCACCGGGTGGACCCGCAGATTGCCACTGCACGATTTCGCTACCGGCTCTCCACGCAAAACTATCGAACGCTGGCCAGAAGGAGAAGGAGATTTTACCGGCTGAGACCCTGGGCCTGGCAATGGAAATCAAGAGCCAAAGAAGCCAACGTCCAATTCGTCGCCAAGGTGCTGGTGTTTTTCGTGGAAGTGGCGCCCAAGGTTGGGCCGTTGCGAACGCTCGAGTTCAAGCCGCCGACGGTCCAGGTCCAGGACCAATTCATCAGGGCATTCGATGTTACAGTCTCGCGGTTTGAGTCTGACCTTGTACAACTCCGAAAGGGCGGAGCCCCTGCGTTCCCGGAGGCAAATCTGGACACCGGCGGAGCCACAAAAGCTGGAAACTACGCTCTGGCCGACGAAACCTATGCCCGCCTCCTCCACACCCTTGCCAGGCAGCATTTTCGCGGCTTGACGCCGGAGCTTCGCAAGGACATCCTTTCCTACTACGCAATGCCTGACGTTCCCGCCGTTGCGACGAAGCATCCAAAAAAATGGAGAAAGACCCTTCGCGAACTGGCCGCTTTGCGCGCCGCGCCGATCCAGAGCCAAATTGCGTCGCATTGAGCAATACTTTGAGCTTGGCCATGAGCCGTTTATGCGCGAGGCCGTGGTGAGGCAGAGGTCTGCGGAGTGATTTGACGTGCAGGCGAAGGGACTGCTGGCTTGAGAAACAAGCGCCGCCGGGCGCCGGAGTCAGTCCAAAATAAGGCCAGCGTGGTGCGGAGGGAGGGAATCGAACCCTCACTTCCCGGAAAGGGAAAAGGGATTTTAAGTCCCTTGCGTCTACCAGTTCCGCCACCCCCGCGCAGGTGTGCCGGAAATGAGTGTACCACGGCATCTCCGGAGCGGCGGCCGAAGCGGGGGTCCGGAACGATGACGGCGCCGCCTGGATCAGGAGTGCCCAGCCTGCTAGCCTTCTCTTCAAAAATACGTTATGATTTTGCCGCTTGTATCTCAATTTCAAACTGTGGGTGTGGTTAGTCCCATCAAGTTCAGGAGCGTGTCGATATGAAGAAACTGGTTGTGATGTTTTTTACTTTTCCTCTTGCCTTAGCACTGTCTCTGCCTGCGGTCGCCCAGACGGCAGCCAAACACGGCCGTCAACATACAGAGCACGCCTACTATGGAGACATCAGTGACTCCAACTGTGGCGTCCATCATAAAATGGCTGGCAATGACCGCGGATGTACCATGGGATGCGTCAAGGGCGGCGCCCAATACGTCTTTGTTAGCGGCGGCAAGGTCCTTGCGATCGAAAATCAGAAACAGCCGGACCTGGGAAAATTTGCCGGAGAGCACGTCCGAGTCATGGGAACGAGAAGCGCAGACGGCAAAGGTATTACGATTGCCAGCATCCGCGGCGCAACCAAACGAGCGGCGAAGAAAAAGGCGTAGGACCTGAAAGCAGTCGCTTCCCAGACTGGTTTAATGCTGCCGATGAATTGCGTTATGGGCCTCCGGCCGCTTGCCGGAGGCTTTTTTTTTGATAAAACCGCTTGACCAGGCGCCGCATCGAGCTCCCGCGGGGATGGCGCCGGAGGCATGCCGCGAATTATCTGAGCGGGCCGTTGCAGCGCCAGCCCGTAGCTCGCGAGGGTGTTTCCCCCAGTCCATTGCCACCTGCAAGCTCACTTGATATCCGGCGCCGCGCAGGGTTGGATGTCTTGAAGGCCGTCGTTGCTGCGGCTAGACTGTTCTTGAGGGAGATCTGCCGCCGCCAGATTCCGTGGCCGGCGGGTGACGGCAAGAGCGAGGCGGAGGGCGCCGTTTGTGCCCGCTCGCAGATATGACCGCCGCAGATGCCGCCCGCCAACTGTGGAGCTGGCGCCCAGGCTGTTGCCAACGCGCGCGGAATCGTATCGAGGCTGAAGCTCCACTACGGTATGCCGGCACGTATCATTGAAAGCAAAATCATCGGTTATGCCTTTGCCCTGCTGGGCATCGCGGCTGTGACGGCCGTCTGCGTGGTCTTTCGCCTGAACGTCAATGACACCACGGTGGCCCTGGCAATGCTGCTGACGGTGCTATTGGTGGCGATCTTCTGGGGAAGTATACCGGGCCTGGTTGCGTCACTATTTGGCCTGTTCTGCCTTAATTTCTTTTTCCTGATGTCTTCCGGCTTTTCCGCCGCCGAGGACACGGAAAACCTGATTGCGCTGACGGCATTCCTGGTGACTGCGTTGACGGTGGGACAGCTTTCCGCGCGGGCAAAGCAGCGCGCCGCCGAAGCGGAGGCTGAAAGAAAAGAAGCCAAGCGCGCCAACGCCTACAACCGAAGCCTTCTGGAAGCCGCCATCGACCCGCTCGTCACCATCGGGCAGGACGGCAAGATCACGGACGTCAATCCGGCGACTGAAGCGGCCACAGGCCATTTCCGCGCGGAACTTATTGGTACGGATTTCTCCGACTATTTTACTGATCCCGCCCTGGCCAGGGCCGGCTATCAGAAGGTGTTCCGGGAAGGATCTGTGCGCAACTACGCCCTTGAAATGCGCCATCGCGACGGGCGCCAGATGCCCGTCCTCTACAGCGCATCGGTTTATCGGGACGAAGCGGGCGGCGTTGCCGGCGTATTTGCCGCTGCCCGGGACATCACAGAACAACAAAAGGCCGAGGCCGCCCTGCGCGAGAGTGAGGCCAACCTGCGCAAGGCGCAGGGCATCGCGCACGTCGGAAGCTGGCTGCTGGACGTTTCCACCAATCGCTTTTCGTGTTCGGACGAAGTCTACCGCATGTTTGGCCTGCGAAAATCCCAGGCGCCGACCTACGAGGATTTCCTGGGCGCCATCCATGCCGACGATCGGGAAATGGTTAAGCAGGCATGGGGCGCAGCCTTGCGGGGAAGTCCGTTCAACATCGAGCACAGAATTCTCGTGGGCGGTCGGGTGAAGTGGGTCCGGGAGAGGGGGACCGTTGAATTCGACGAGCTCAATGAGCCCTCCCGCGGCATCGGGACCGTCCAGGACGTGACGGAGCGGCGGTTGGCGGAGGATTTGCTGAGGAGGTCCTCGGACGAAATACACGATCTGTACAACAACGCTCCGTGCGGATACCACTCGGTTGACCAGGACGGGACCATTGTCCGAATGAATTACACAGAACTCTCCTGGCTGGGCTATTCGAGCGTGGAGATTGTGGGGCGCAAGAAACTGTCAGACATTCTTACGCCGGAAAGCCGCAAAGCGTTCGAGGAGCGGTTCTCGAATTTCAAAACTGAAGGAGTGGTCCACGACGTTGAGATGGATATGGTCCGCAAGGACGGGTCCATTCTCCCCGTCCTGTTGAGTTCCTCCACGGTCCGCGACCGCGATGGAAATTACGTGATGAGCCGGTCTACGGTGTATGACATCACCGCGCGCCGGCGCGCGGAAGAAGCCGTCCGCCGCCTCGCGCAACTCCAGACCGTGGTAGCGGGGTTGGGCGCGTATGCGCTGAAGGGGGCCCCATTCGACAAGGTGATGGGCGAAGCGGTGGCGCGGGTGTCACGGGCCTTAGAGACTGAATTCTGCAACGTGCTGGAGCTGCTGCCGGGCCGCGACACCTTCCTGCTGAAATGGGGCGTGGGTTGGAAATCCGGATATCTGGGCCGTTCCATCGTCAAATTTGGGGAACAATCGCAGGCGGGGTATACACTCGTTTCAGCCGAACCGGTCGTCATTGAAGACTTTCGAACTGAGAAGCGCTGCGTGCGCTCGCAGTTGCTGATTGACCACGGCGTCGTGAGTGGCGCGAGCGTTGTGATCATGACCAAGGAAGGGCCGTACGGCGTGCTGGGCGCCTACTCGCGCGCGAAGCGGACATTCACTGCGGACGAAGTCAGCTTTCTTCAGGCGGTTTCCAACGTCCTGGGCTCAGCCATCGAACGCTACCGGGCGGAGACCCAGCTTTTGAGAATCAATCGCGCCAACCGCGCCCTCAGCCTCTGCAATGAGGCAATGGTCCGCGCCACGGACGAGGCCGGGTTCCTCCAGCGGATCTGCGACCTGATTGTCGAGGTCGGGGGTTATCGATTCTGCTGGGTGGGCAGCGCTGACAACGACCCGGCGAAGTCCGTCCGTCCGCTGGCGCAGGCAGGATCTGAAGACGGCTACCTGCGCGCGCTGAAAGTCACCTGGGCCGATGTTGAACGAGGCCGGGGCCCCACAGGGACCAGCATCCGCACACGACAAACAGTCCTTGCCAGGAACATCGCGACCGACCCCGGCATGGCGCCCTGGCGAGAGGACGCTTTGAAGCGCGGTTACGGTTCCAGCATCGCGATCCCGCTGCTGGTGGACTCCGGTGTTTTCGGCGCGCTCAACATTTATTCCGGGGAGCCGGAGGCTTTTGGCGATGAAGAAGTGGATTTGCTGACGGAATTGGCGACCGACCTCGCGTTTGGCATTACGGCCCTGCGCACAAGAGCGGAGCGCGAAAAAGCTGAGGAGGGAATCCGCAGTCTGAACGCCGAACTGGAGCAGCGCGTCATCGAACGCACGGCGGAACTGCAGGCCGCCAATACGCTGAAAGATGAACATCTGGCGCGGGAGCAGGCGGTCACCGCGGAACTTGAGCAGGCCCGTGAGCGCGAAGCAGAGGTGGGATACAAGATACAACGGACCTTGCTGTTGGACCAGCCTCCCATTGATGTTCCAGGGCTTCGGGTGGCTTCGTTGACGATCCCGTCGCAGCGGATCGATGGAGACTTTTATATCTTTTTCAGGCACCGCGACCAGTGCCTGGACGTCATCGTCGGAGACGTCATGGGCAAGGGAATTCCCGCCGCGCTGGTGGGCGCCGCCACGAAAAGCTATTTCCTGAAGGCCCTCAGCCACTTGAACGCCTTCTCCAGGAATGGCAAACTTCCTGAACCGAAAGAAATCGTGATGTTGTCTCATGCCGAAGTCGTCCGGCAATTGATCGACCTGGAGAGTTTTGTGACGTTGACCTACGCGCGCCTGGATGTGAACAGCCGTCGCCTTGACCTGGTGGATTGCGGACACACCGGCATCGTTCAAGTCCACGGGGATTCGGGCGCGTGTGATATCCTGCACGGCGACAATCTCCCGCTGGGAGTACGTGAAGGCGAAATCTACGATCAGGTCTCGACGTCCTTTGATCCGGGGGACCTGTTCTTCTTTTACTCCGATGGGATCACCGAGGCGCGGAATGAGGCAGGAGAACTGTTCGGAGTTGAGCGCCTGCTCGAAAGCATTAAGGCGAACAGCCGGCTGGACCCGGATGCGTTCATCGAGGCCATTCGGAGCAGCGTTGTTGCTTTTTCGGGTGGTGAAAGTCTGGCGGACGATCTCACCGGCGTAGCCGTCCAAGTTGAAAACAGGGAAACGGCCATTGCCCGCGAAGATTTGGAGATCCGCAGCGACCTCACGTACCTGGGCCAGGCACGGGAATTTGTGAACTCCTTTTGCCGAAGTCTCCCCGGACCGCCCCTCAGCCCGGAGAGCATCAGCGCGCTGGAACTGGCGGTGAATGAAGCCGCCTGTAACATTATGAAACACGCCTATCATGGCCGGCCTGACCGCTGGATTTATCTTGAAGGAGAAGCTTTTCCCAGCCGCGTCGCCTTGCGTCTCTACCACCTGGGAGACCCATTTGATCCCTCGGGCCTGGCCCCGCCGGCGCTCGACGGCTCGCGGGAGTCCGGTTTTGGCACCTACATTATTTCCAAGAGCAGCGACGACGTGCGATACTATCGCGACGAGCGCGGCATGAACTGTATCAGCCTGATTAAAATGCGACGGTAACAGAAAGAAGGGAAAACGAGCCGATGAAAGTAGCTGTTGATCAGATTGGAGAAGTAGGAGTTGCGGAAGTGCCAGTCGATGAGCTCGACGCCAGCAACGCGCCGGAGTTCAAGCGGGACATCACGCCTGTTGTGGAATCGAATAACAAGCTCGTGCTCGACATGAGTCGGCTCCATTTTGTGGATAGTTCAGGGCTGGGAGTGATTCTTTCCTGCCTGCGGCAGTTAAGCGCCAAGGGAGGAGACCTGAAGCTTTGCTGCATGTCGAAGCAGGTGAGGGCGGCCTTCGAACTCGTGCGCATGCATCGGATCTTTGACATCTATCCTACCAGGGACGAAGCGATCCGGGCCTTTGAGCCATAGCGATGAAACCTGCAACGAAGTTCGGTTGCGCAGCATGGCGGGCGCACTTGCAGGAGCGGGCCGGGGCTTTTCTGCGTTAAGCTAGTGGCATGGAAAGAAAGCACGTTCTGCCGAAACTGGAACGCTCACTCGAGACTCTCTCCGCTGCTTCCGTCGAGGATTCCATCCGGCGCCATGTGAAGTATTCTCTGGCCAAACCCTGGCGCGACCTTTCATCAAATGATCTGCTGACGGCTGTATCGCTTTCCGTTCGTGATCTCCTGACGGAACGGATGCTGGAGACCGAAGAGTATGTCCGCGCCGAGGACTTCAAGACGCTCAGCTACATTTCCATCGAATTCCTCATCGGACGATTACTGACCAACAACCTGTACAACCTGCGCGCATTCGAACTTTACCGGCAGGCGTGCACAAATCTGGGCATTGACCTCGACGCAGTGGAAGAAGCCGAAGGCGACGCCGCGCTGGGGAATGGCGGATTGGGACGTCTGGCGGCCTGCTTCCTTGATTCCCTTGCCACCCTGGAGATGCCTGCATATGGTTACGGGATCAATTACGAATATGGGCTCTTCAAGCAGGAAATAGACGACGGGTACCAGCAGGAGAAGCCTGAAAACTGGCTGGCAGAGAGGAGCCCCTGGGAGATCGGGCGGCCTGAGGAAGCATGCCTCGTTCCCGTGTATGGCCACATCGAGCACGCTCTTGATCGTGACGGCGGATATAACCCCATGTGGATGGGCTGGAAGGTCCTGATTGGCGTTCCCTACGACATATTGATTTCAGGATACGGGGGAAGGGTCGTGAACATCCTGCGGCTCTATTCAGCCCGTTCTTCCACGGTTCTGGACATGCGGATTTTCAATGACGGCGATTACTTCAAAGCGGTGGAGCAGAAAATCGCTTCCGAGACGATCTCCAAGGTCCTCTACCCGTCCGATGCCGTGACCGCGGGCCGGGAGTTGCGGTTGGTGCAGGAGTATTTTCTGGCGGCGTGCGCGGTTCGGGACACGGTTCGGAGGTTCGAGCGGAACCACAATGATTTCCGCCGGTTTCCCGAAAAAATCGCTGTCCAATTGAATGACACGCACCCGGCCCTGGCCATTGCAGAGTTGATGCGGATCCTGGTGGACGAGAAGGCCCTGGAGTGGTGGGACGCATGGGAAATCACCCGGGCGACGTTTGCCTTCACCAACCACACGCTGGTGCCGGAGGGTTTGGAACGGTGGCCTGTGCCGCTGCTGCAACGTGTGATTCCGCGCCATTTGCAAATCCTTTACGAGATCAACGGACGTTTCCTGGAGCACGTCTCATCTGTTTACCCTCGGGACCCCGGGCTCTTGAAGAGGGTGTCGCTGATTGAGGAATCCAAGCCCCAACAGGTGCGCATGACCAACCTGGCTATGGTCGGGTCCCATTCGATCAACGGAGTTTCCGCAATCCATACGGGACTGATCAAGACGTTGCTGGTGCCCGAACTTTACAAGCTGTGGCCTGAGAGATTCAACAACAAGACCAATGGCATAACTCCGCGCCGATGGCTGCTGAAAGCCAATCCGGAGCTTGCCAGTCTGGTGACGGCCACCATTGGCGAGGGCTGGATCACTGATCTTACCCAGCTTCGGAAGCTTGAAGGCCGCGTCGAGGATGCCGGTTTTCGCGATGAATTCCGAAAGGCGAAAGCCGCGAACAAGGTTGAATTGGCGCGAATCGTCCATGAGACGGTGCGGGTCAAGGTGGACCCTGATTCCCTGTTTGACGTTCAGGTCAAGCGCATTCACTCCTATAAACGGCAGCTTCTGAACGTGCTGCACGTCGTCGATGAATATCTGGCGCTGGTCGAAGACGGGCGCCGTCCGGCTGTGCCAAGGACCCATATCTTTGCCGGCAAGGCCGCGCCCGGTTACTGGAAGGCCAAGCAGATCATCAAGCTGATTCATGAGGTCGGTCGGACGGTCCAAAATGACTCACGCGCTCAGGAATGGATCAAGGTGGTGTTCCTGCCCGATTATCGCGTCTCGCTGGCAGAGAAGATTTTCCCGGCGGTCGACCTTGGCGAGCAGATTTCAACGGCCGGCATGGAGGCATCCGGCACCAGCAATATGAAGATAACGCTGAACGGCGGCATCACAATGGGCACGCTGGATGGAGCAAACATCGAGATTCGAGAGGAAGTCGGCGAAGAGAATATTTTCATCTTCGGCCATCAGGCCCAGGAGCTGCTGGAAATGCGCACCAGGCATTCCTATCGACCCCGGGATTATTACGATGGGAATCCCCGGATCAAGCGTATCGTTGATGCCTTCGGCGACAACCTGTTTTGCCCGCGCGACCCGGGGCTGTTTCAGTGGATTTTCGACGACCTTCTGAATGCGAATGACGAATATTTTCATCTGGCGGACCTGCCCTCGTATCTGGACGCCCAGGAAAAGGCAAGCGCCGCCTATTGCGAGCATGACCGCTGGACATCCATGTCAATCCTGAATGTGGCAAGGGTCGGAAAATTTTCCAGCGATCGGGTGGTGACGGAATACGCGCGTGAAATCTGGGACCTGAAGCCTGTGTGATCAGCGTGCCTCAAGAATGGCCGCCGCTCTGCCCGCCACCAGATAACTCGAGGGATTTCGAAGAAGGACCGCAGCCCCGGCGGTGTAAAAATTCCTGGGCGTGGGCCGCGTGGTGTCGGCAGACAGGTGCCATCGGCCTGAACGCGGGGCGGGCAGTACGAACCTGGTTCCAGTGATGTCAGCATTGAACATGAGGAAGAGTTCGTGGCTATTCTCTCCCCGGACCAGACAGGCCAGGGATTTCTGGCGCGGATCGAACCAATCCGGACCTTGACCCTTCGGATCAAACCACTGCAGCTCCCCGTCGGTATAGTAGGCTTCACGGCGCAACACGGGATGCGCCCGACGGAAGGCGAGCACGCCGCGGGCAAATTGAAAGACGTCGCGGTTCCGTCCGAGCAATGACCAGTCCACCCAGCTCACCTCATTGTCCTGGCAATAGGCGTTGTTGTTCCCACGCTGGGTCCGGCGGAATTCATCCCCGGCAAGGACCATCGGCACGCCGCGGGAGATGGCGAGCGTCAGCAGCAGGTTCTTAATCTGCCGGCAGCGGACCGCGTCAACTCCAGGGTCGTCCGTTTCGCCCTCGACGCCATGGTTCTCGCTGTAGTCTGCATCCGTGCCGTCACGGTTCTCTTCGCCGTTGGCCTCATTATGTTTCTTTGAATAGCTGACCAGGTCATTCATGGTAAAGCCGTCATGACAGGTAATAAAGTTGATGCTGCACTCCGGCCCTTTTCCTGATTCGTGGTACAAATCCTGACTCCCCGTGATGCGGCTGGCGAATAAGGGCGCCATCCCCTCGTCGCCCCGCCAGAACTTCCGGATGTCATCCCGGTACCGGCCATTCCACTCAGCCCAGCGATGAAAGGAGAAGCCACCCACCTGGTAAGCCCCGGCCGCGTCCCACGCCTCGGCTATCAGCTTGGCGTCACGAAGGATCGGGTCCTCGGCGATGCGCTCCAGCAGAGGGGCATCGGAAAGGATGTTGCCCTTCCGGTCCCGCCCCAGCACTGACGCCAGATCAAACCGGAACCCGTCAACGTGCATCTCGATCACCCAGTACCGCAGGGCGTCCAGAATCAGGTCGCGCACCACGGGATGCGTTGCATTCAACGTCTGGCCGGTGCCGGAAAAATCGCGGTAGTGACGTTTGTCGTCGGCAAGCCAGTAGTAAATGGCGTTGTCGATGCCCCGGAAGCAGACGGTCGGCCCCAGCTCATTGCCTTCCACCGTATGGTTGAACACGACGTCGACAATCACCTCCAGTCCCGCGGCATGAAACGCCCGCACCATCTCCTTGAATTCGAGGACTTGCGCTCCTTCCTCGTGTACGCTTGCGTAGGAGGCTTTCGGCGAAAAGAAGTTGAGCGGATCGTAACCCCAGTAGTTGCGCAGGCGTTTGCCGGTCTGAGGATTGATGCGCGGCATATGAAACTCATTGAATTCCTGCACCGGCATCAGTTCCACCGCGGTTACGCCAAGCTCCTTGAGGTATGGAATCTTCTCAATCAGGCCGTGGTATGTTCCTGGAAACGCCACGCCTGAACTGGGATGGACGGTAAAGCCCCGCACGTGCAGCTCGTAGATGACGGTTGAGTCCCAGGGCAGCCGGAGCGGCTGGTCATCCTGCCAATCGAAATCAGGGTGCGTCACTACGCATTTGGGGGCCGTGGCGGCGTCATCGAAAGTCGAGTAGGACAGGTCCCGAAGAGGCGAGGAAGGATCGTAGCCGAGGGCCTTGCGATAGCTTCGGCCGGGGACGGGCGCAATCGCCCGGGCGCAGGAGTCTACCAACAGCTTGTCAGGATTAAACCGGTGTCCCTGCTGTGGAGCATAGGGCCCGGCAAACCGATACCCATAGAACTGCCCTGGGCGGATACCTTCCAGCCACACGTGCCACACATCTCCGGTCTTGTTCCGGGCCGGGTTCAGCAGGATGGACCGCGACGGCATGGCGTCCTCGGGCCGGTTGAAAAAGTCCAGGCGTACCCCTGTCGCATTGCGGCTGAAGACTGCAAAGTTGACACCGTTGGCCCGGAGGGTCGCCCCCAGCGGGAAGGGGACGCCTGACCGCACTGATTGGACCTCGCACAGGCTCAACAGCCGTTCGAGTTCGGCAATCTCTTCCGTGCTCGGGATGCTCCGGCGGCCGGGTCCCGCTGTTGCGGGCTTTTCCGTCGCTTCAGGAATGTTGGATTGGGATGTTTGCGGATCTTTCGGCATTGAAAAAGCGCTTACCGTGGAGCACACCAGGTCCGCGGCTTATTTTATGAGTTGCTGGGGACTACCGGGCGACAAAGTTCGATTGAGAATCTCGGTGCAAAGCCAACCGGTTCCAATTCCAAGCCAGCAGTATAGCAGCGGCCACAGCGGTCAGCAAATTGGCGTGCCGAGGTTTTTCGCATAGATTAATCGCAACCGCGGCCCAGCTTATGCCTTCGTTGAACCTGTTCCCGATTCCTGAAAGGCCATTCCGCCCACGGGAACAAGCAGCCCGCCTTCCACCATCACCGCCGAGCCCGTCATAAACGAGGCGAGGTCGCTGGCCAGAAACACGATGACGTGCGCCACCTCCTCCGGCCGCCCCATTTTTCCTCTCAGGTGAACGCTGTTGCAGGCTTCCAGCACGTTTTCCGGATGGCTGTCGAGGTTGGCGGCCCAATGCAGCATCGGAGTATCGATGGCGCCGGGAAGAACGCAGTTCGCCCGGATATTCTGCTTTCCGTAGTCGAGAGCAATCGATCGCGTGAGTCCCAAAAGGCCATGTTTACTCACAACGTAATGGACCGAATTGCGCTGCGCCGCGACGGATTGCACCGATCCGGT
Organism: Terriglobia bacterium; assembly: GCA_035712365.1. Taxonomy (NCBI): domain Bacteria; kingdom Pseudomonadati; phylum Acidobacteriota; class Terriglobia; species Terriglobia bacterium. The sequence continues at coordinate 267,025 of DASTAW010000008.1, read as the reverse complement.
GATCACGATGGCTCCGCCGCCGCGCTCGATCATTTGTGGGATGGCGTATTTGGACATGAGGAAGGCGCCCTTTAGGTTGATGTTCAGCACCTCGTCCCATTCCTTTTCTGAAACCGTAGTGACGGTGCCATATCGCTGAATGCCGGCATTGTTCACAAGAATATCGATGCCGCCGAAAGCGGAGACGATTTCCGGCGCCACCTTCTCGATCTCGGAAGCGGAAGCCACATCGAGATGAAAAAACTCCGCCTTGCCTCCCTTGCGCTTCAGCTCGACCGCCGTTTTCGCGCCGCTTTTTACATCGCGATCGACCACCGCCACCGCGGCGTTCCGCTCAATAAATTCCTGCGCGCAGGCCTTCCCGATGCCCGAGCCGCCGCCCGTTACAATCGCAACCTTTCCCTTGAAGTCCATGATTAAAATTTCTCCTTTGGGGCTTCACGACTTGATGACGGCAGGATAATATCACTTCTCAAGGTCGATCTGACCGGAACGTTTCGAGTCCCGGCGCCTGGCGCTTTCGCAGGGCGCGGAGTACAGGAAAGTGGACCCACTCTGCTACCATAAATGGTTCTGGCGTCTGGCTTGTGGGAATAAATAACAGCAAGGAGGAGAGGCGATGGCAGATCTGGAAGGCAAGGGCGAGGCGAAGAATTTCTATCCCGAAGTGGAAGCGCGTCAAGAGGCGTTTTTTCTGAAGGGATCGGGAGCCCTGGACTGGGGGATGCAGAACCGGCTGGCGCGGATCTTCAATCCGGCGTCGGGGCGCACGGTGATGCTGGCGATCGACCACGGGTACTTCCAGGGGCCGACGACGGGCCTCGAGCGGGTGGACCTGAACATCGTGCCGCTGCTGCCCTACGCGAACGCCCTGATGCTGACGCGAGGAATGCTGCGCTCGACGATTCCGGCTTCTTTTGGCGGCGGAGTGGTGCTGCGGGCGAGCGGCGGGCCAAGCATCCTGAAGGAGCTTTCAAACGAGCAGATTGCGGTGGACATCGAAGACTGCGTGCGGTTGAACGTGGCGGCGATGGCGGTGCAGGTGTTTGTGGGAGGCGAGTATGAATCACAGACGGTACACAACCTGACGCGCCTGGTGGACGCGGGAAACCGGCACGGGATTGTGACGCTGGGAGTGACGGCGGTGGGTAAAGAGCTGACGCGGGACGCGCGGTATCTGAGATTGGCGTGCCGGATTTGCGCGGAATTGGGTGCGCAGGTGGTGAAGACGTACTACATTGGGGAAGGATTTGAGACGGTGACGGCATCGTGCCCGGTGCCGGTGGTGATGGCAGGCGGCAAGAAGGTCGCCGAACTGGACGCTCTGAAGATGGCCTATCGCGCCATCTCCGAGGGAGCGGCGGGAGTGGACATGGGAAGAAACATCTTCCAGTCGGAGGCGCCGGCGGCGATGATCCAGGCAGTGGGGAAGGTGGTACACGAGTCGATGAAGCCGGAACACGCTTACGAGTTTTACCAGACGCTGCGGCGCCAGAAGGGCGTTGAAGCCGCGGCGGGGCGGTAAGCGATGGGAAGCAGCCTGGAACAGTTGCGCAGAAAAGCTCCGACGCTGAGTGTTGGAATTTTGACGGCGGACCTGCTGGACCTCGGATCGGAGCTGCGGCTGCTCGAACAAGAGGGCGCGCGGATGGTGCACGTGGACGTGATGGACGGCGTTTACTGCCCGTGGATGACGGCGGGGCCGCCGCTGGTGAAAGCCATCAAGACCCCAATGCTGAAAGATGTACACCTGATGATCGAGGAGCCGCTGGGGAAGGTGCGGGAATACGTGGAAGCGGGAGCGGACATCGTGACGGTCCATCCGGACGCCTCGGCGCATCCGCACCGGGTGCTGCAGGAGCTGGGCGGGATGGAGAACGTCAACGACCGCGAGCGAGGGATCATTCGCGGCGTCGCCTTGAATCCCGGGATGCCGCTTGAAACCCTGAATCCGTTGCTGGAAGAAATCGAAATGGTGCTGCTGCTAGGGGTGAACCCTGGGTGGAGCGGCCAGAAGTTCGCCGCCTCGACCTTCGGACGCATTCAGCAGGTGAGAAAGACCATCGAGGCGTCCGGAAAAGAGATTCTGATCTGCGTAGATGGCGGAATTACCAGGGACAATGCAGCGGAGATAGCGAGCACCGGCGTGGACCTGGTGGTGGCAGGCAGCGCAATCTTTGACGGCAGGGCGGCGCGGGAGAACGCCCGGATGATGCTGCAGGCGGTGGGGTCCGCAAAGGGGTAGAGAGACTTGAAGAGCCGATGGAATGACGCGGAAGCGGCGAAGTATGTGGCGGAGTACGGGACCGCCTGGGGCGAAGGCCTGGCCCTGCGGACCTACACCAGCAGGCTGATCGGGCAGGAGCAGGACGTGGTCTTGCACGGGGGCGGGAACACCTCGGTGAAGGGGAAGTGGCGGAACGCCTGGGGAGAGCCGATGGCGGCGGTCTTCGTCAAGGCGTCGGGATGCGATCTCGCGAAGATCACGCCGGAAGGCCATGCGCCGCTCGATCTCGACTACCTGCGGCGGCTCCGGACGCTGGCCAGCCTCTCGGACGAGCGGATGGCGAACGAATTTCGGACGCACCTGCTCGACTGCCGCGCTCCGAATCCCTCGATTGAAACGCTGGCGCACGCCTTTCTACCGGCGAAATACGTGGATCACACTCACGCGGACGCCATCCTGGCGTTGACGAACCAGACGGGGGGGACCGAACGGGTGCGGGAGGCGCTGGGCGAAAAAATAATTGTTCTGCCTTACGTGCGGCCAGGGTTTGATCTGGCGAAGGAAGCGATTAAGGTGCTGGAGGCATCGCCTGATGCAGTGGGCATGGTGTGGAGGCAGCATGGGCTGGTGACGTGGGGAGAGACGGCGCGGGAATCCTACGAAAGGACGATCGAGCTGGTGGATGCGGCGGAGCGCTATCTGGAGGAGAAGGCGAAGCGCCGGCTGACGGTGCAAGTCTCGACGCCCGCCGAAACCGCGGCAGCCCGCCTGGAGCGGGTGGCGCCCATCGTACGGGGGCTGCTGGCAGAAGCGTCAGGGGATGAGAACCGGCCATGGCGGCGGGTAATTTTGAACGCTCTGACGGAGCGCGAGGTGCTGGAGTTTGTGGATTCGGCGGAAGGGAAGCTGCTGGCGCTGACGCCGCCGCTGACTTCCGATCATTTGATCCGCACCAAGGGCCTGCCGCTCTGGATCGAGTCGCCCGATTACAACGATCTGGCGAAACTGCGGGGGCAGATAGCGAGCGCCCTCGAGGATTACGTGAAGGCCTACGATGGGTATTTCGAGCGGCACGCGGGCAAGCTGGCGCAAGGAGTGGAAAGGCGCGACCCGTATCCGCGAGTGGTGCTGATGCCGGGGCTGGGAGCCCTGTGCGCGGGGCGGAACGGCAGGGCCAGCCGGATTGCGCGGGACATCACGGCGCATACTCTCGAGGTGAAGAGGAAGATTGCGGCGATGGGCCAGTATGAGGGGCTGGGGGAAGAGCACCTGTTCGAAATGGAATACCACATGCTGCAAGAAGCCAAACTGAACGGCAATGGCGGGAAGCGCGCGCTGGAGCGGCAGGTGGCTGTGGTTACTGGGGCGGCGGGAGCAATCGGGTCGGCGATAGCTGAGAGGCTGCTCGAGGCCGGCTGCCAGGTGGCGCTGACGGACCTGGCCGGCGAGACTCTGGAGCGCCTCGGGGAAGAGTTGAAAGCGAAGTTCGAAGACCAGGCCATCAGCCTGCACATGGACGTGACGGAGCAGGAATCGGTGCGCCGCGCGATGGGAGCGGTGGTCCGGCAGTGGGGGGGAGTGGACCTGGTGGTGGTGAACGCGGGGCTGGCGCACGCGGCAAAGCTGGAGGAGATGGAACTGGAGGCGTTCCGGAGATTGGAGCGAGTGAACGTGGAAGGGACGCTGAACGTGCTGGCGGAGGCGGGGCGGCATTTCAAACTTCAGCAGACGGGCGGGGATGTGGTGATGGTTTCGACGAAGAACGTGTTTGCGCCGGGAGTGGGCTTTGGGGCGTACAGCGCGACCAAGGCGGCGGCGCACCAGTTGGCGCGGATCGCCAGCCTGGAGTTGGCCCTGCTGGGAGTGCGAGTCAACATGGTGGCGCCGGACGCGGTGTTCGCGCACGGCAGCAGAAGGTCAGGATTGTGGGCGACGGTGGGTCCGGAGCGGATGCGGGCGCGAGGGTTGGACGAACAGGGACTGGAGGAATACTATCGCCAGCGGAACCTGCTGAAGACGCGGGTAACGGCAGCAGACGTGGCTCGGGCGGTGATGTTCTTCGCCACCCGCCAGACCCCCACCACCGGCGCCACTCTGCCCGTGGATGGCGGCCTCCCCGACGCCACCCCAAGGTAAGCGGGCGCCGGTCCGGCCAATTTCCCTGTGATAAGATTTTGAAGATACTGAGGGCGTGTAGCTCAGCCGGATAGAGCATCGGATTTCTAATCCGAGGGTCGGGGGTTCGAGTCCCTCCACGCCTGCCATCTCCCGCCTTGGTGGACCGCTCGAACAACACGCGAAGTTCGCGAATGCGCCTGGAAACGCCTATCGAAGGAAGGTGAGCAACGCATCTTCAATGGCCTGTTTATCCGAAGAACTGAGCTTGTTTCCATCGATGGTCAGATAAAAAACGTCGATGGCCTTTCGCCCCTGCGTGTCAATCGCAGCCACCTCGATGTTGCAACGATGCCCGGCCAGAAGAGAACTGATCTGGTAGAGCAGTCCGGGGCGGTCCTGGGTCGTAAGCTCAAGGACGGTGCTGTGAGACGATGAGGTTTCATCGAACCGAATCGCGGTCGGCACTTTGGGACCGGCGGCAGAACGGGTCTCGCGATGAATACGGCCACCCATCAACTCATCAAGGCCCTTGCGGCCGGTCAGAGTGTCGTCGATGGTTTGCTGTAAGCGGTCTCGTTCGGCAGGGTTCAGGTCCAGCGTGTGAAACAGGTCAACAAAACGGAAAGTGTCCAGAACAATTCCCGCGCTGTTGGCAAAGGCTTCCGCCGACACGATGTTCATTCCCCAGGCCGTCAATACTCCTGCAAGGGAGGCAAAAAGCCTGGGGCGGTCCCGGGTCAGGACCATCAGTTCCCAGCAGTGGCCACGGTTTCTCAACAATGTCTGGACCGGGTTGCGGGAGATCCCTTGCGCCATAAGATAATGAGTCTCGATCTCCTCCGCTGAATGAATTCGAAGGTACCGCTTCGGCAGCCCTTCGAGAAATTTGCCGGCCCCTTCCGGCAATGCGCCGTTTCGTTCCAAAGAAGCCGCCCCGCGTTCGGCCAGAACGGCTTCCTCGCCGGAAACGATCCGGTCACTATCCAGGCTGCGGGCGAGCGCGTTCGATGTGGCGACGTAGAGCGTCCACAGCATCTCGGCCTTCCACGGAGTCATGGCCTCCGGGTTGACCGATTTGATGTCGGCATAGGTCAGAAGAGTAAGCATCTTGAGACGATTTTGGGACCCAACAACCTCCATCATGTGCCGGACCGTAGCAGGATCGAAAATGTCGCGGTGCTGGAACGAGACCGACATTTCCAGGTGCCAGCGGATGAGGAAGCGGATAGTCTGGCGCTCTTCAGGCCCTACTTGAATCCGTGTGAAAACCTGCTCGACGGCCTGCAGGCTTCCGTCGATATGGTTTTCGGCCGCCATCCCTTTGCCGACATCGTGGAATAACAGCGCAAACAGCAGCAGGTGCGGTCCTTCGAGTTCGGCCCGGATTTCTCCGAATTTCCGGTCCCATTCGCTTTCCGCGTTTCTCAGAGCGCAAATATTCTGGATGGTCAAAAGCGAGTGCTCGTCAACCGTGTAGCGATGGTAAAAATCCCTGATCACCAGCGCGTCGATCGCGCGGAGTTCAGGGAAAAACTCCTCGAGCCAGCCAGAACGGTGCATGGCCCGGAGCGCGTCGATGGCGTGGGGCAGGGAAAGAATGCGGCAGAATTGCGGCCAGAATTGGGGCTGGTTCTGTGCACTGCCCAGCCCGCCGGAAAGCGACTGCTGCACCCATAGCTCTGCTTCGCGACTCATTTCAAGCCCGTGCCTCGCGATGAACTCGAACAGGCGCATCAGGTAACCAAAATCGCGCGCCTCGGACGGCCATTTCAGCAAAATCTTTCCTCGCACCGCCGAGAAGTCGAGGTTTGAGACGCGCGACTTCCAGTCTCGATAGAGGTTGTAAAGGGCCAGGCGGCCCGGCTGGACTTCCTCCATGGTTTCGCCGGCCAGGCGCTTGATGGTCCTGGCATGGCGAAAATAGGAGCGCATCCAGTCGGCGGGCGCAACCTCCCGTCCGAAGCTGGTTCCAATGCCGCGGGCGGCAGCGGCATCCTGCAACTCGTAACTCAGCCGATTGTCGTCGCGGTCCTGGCGGTAATGGAGAAAGCAGCGAGTGGCGGCGAGGAATTGAAATGCCTGGCCGGCCGCCGTTGTATTCGGGAGCGGGCTGAGGTCGGCGGGCGATTTCCAATGCCCGCTGGATGCCAGTCGAGAGATGATGTTGAGCCAGCGGACAACGTGAAGGTCGCGAAAGCCTCCCGGCGCTTCCTTGATGTTCGGCTCCAGGTGGAAAATGGTGTCTCCGTACTTGTGATGACGCTCGCGGGTCAGGTCAATCAAATTGGCCAACAGGCTATCGCCATCCTTAACGAGAAGCCGCGGGACCCGGATGTCATGAAGTTCGGCGAACAGGCTTTCAGGTCCCGCCACATAGCGGAGGTCCAGCAGTGCAATATTGAATTCCAGGTTGTCCCTGTGGAGAACGCTGCAATCGTCCAGCGTCCTGCAAGTCTGAGAGGCCCGCAGCCGCAAGTCCCAAAGCGAGCGGACAAACAGGCCGATTGCTTCGCGGCACCGGGTCTGAGTGGCACTCCGGCTGGAAACGAACAGGAGATCAATATCGGAGTGAGGGAACAACTCCCGCCGCCCGTATCCGCCAAGCGCCACCACGCAAAGGTCGTCTCCGGTTTCGGTTAGTGAGGCGATGTGGGTTTTGTAGAGTTCACGGATGACCTGGTCGACGGCTTGTGCGCGCGCCCGCGCGGCGGACTGGCCATCGCCGGCGGCTTCAAACTCCGCCCTGATGCTTTGAAATTCAACCGAGCAGAATTCTTGCAGGGACGTTTTCAACGGGAGGGACCCCATGGCCACAGATTATAAGATGAGGGACAACACGGGCCAATCAAATCCGCTTATGGATTACATAAACGTTTCAGTCCATGACGATGATGTTCCGAGGGGCGCCCGAGGGCGGCGCAGCGAGCGGGCTGCTATTTGCGCGCGAGTTCGATCCGGTTGGGTCCTGCCTTCCTGGCCTGGGCCAGTGCGGCCTCTGCCGCGGATATGAGTTCATCGGCCTGATGGGTGCTCGAGCCAACCGCGATGCCCGTGCTGATCGTGACGGGGAAATCGCCTTTGAACGTCTTGAAGGCTTCCTCGCTGATCGTTGACTGGATCCTTTGGGCCTGGGTCATGGCTCCGGAACGGTCGCAATCCGGAGAGACAATGACAAACTGTCCCCCGCTGTAACGGCCCAGCGAGTCATAGACCCGGATGGAATTGCGTATTCTTCTGGCCGCCTCGCGCATCACGGCATCGCCGGCGAGGTGCCCGTGGTGATGATTGATTTGCCCGAGATCATCGATATCAATCATGAGGAGCGTCAAGGAGGAATTTTGCCGGCCGCCGCGATGGATTTCGCGGTGAAGGATCTCAAGGATCGATGAGCGGCTCCAAAGGCCGGTCAGGGTATCGCGGGTGGTCTCAACCTGGAGGGCCTCGCCGGCCTCGCGCAACTGGTCTTCCAATTCCAGGATGCGCTTGCCGGCGCGCAGGCGGGCCTTTAGTTCATGGGCGGCATAGGGCTTGGGAAGGTAATCGTCCGCAACGGATTCATAGCGCCCGTTTGCATCTTCGGTTGCCTGCTTGGCCGTCAGGAGAAGCACGTACACCGGGCGCCGGCTTTTGTCTTCGCGGATTTTCCGGCAGACTTCGACGCCGTCCATTTCAGGCATCATCCAGTCAAGGATGGCGATTCGCGGGCTGGCGGCGCCTTGTAAATGCCGCCACGCTTCCTGTCCGTCGGCGGCCACGGATACTTCGTATCCCCACTTGTTCAGGAGGATTTCGAGCAGGCGGCGATTGACGGGCTCGTCATCGGCGACCAGGACCTTCATCCAGCCACTCCGGTCTCAAACATTTCGATGGCGCTCAGCACTCGCCGGATTTCCTGCTCGACGGAACGGAAAGCCTCTTCGGCGCGCTCCAGCTCCTTCTGCCGCCCCATCACCTCGAGCTTCAAGGCGGCCTGGACGGCGGCATCAGCTCCAAAATTGCTCACAGACCCCTTCAGCGTGTGCGCTGCCCGTTCGATCGCCGGAGCATCCTTCATCTCCACGGCGCATCGCAGCCTGTCCAGCGCGGACGGCGCCTGGTTCGCAAACATCTTCAGCAGCTCGTGGAGCAACGCCGAATCACCGTCCGCGGCTGCAAGCCCGCGCTTCCAGTCAATGATCTCGAGGGGCGCTGGCGGGGGCTGGCGCTCCGTTGCAGCTTCTCCTGCTTGAGGCACAGCCTGCTCGATCACGGTGAGCAGTTCGCGGGCCTGGACTGGTTTGGCGATATATCCGTCCATGCCTGATTCCAGAAAGCGTGAGCGGTCACCCTTCATCGCATGGGCGGTCATGGCAATGACGGGCAGTCGGCGTGGCCTCCCTTTTTCCAGTTCACGAATGGCGGCCGTTGCCTCGATGCCGTCCATCTCCGGCATCTGGACGTCCATCAGGACGGCATCGAAGCTGTCGAGTCCGGATGCTTGAAGCGCCTCCACGGCTTTGCGTCCATTGGATGCAGAGGTGACGTGATGGCCGAATTTTCTAAGCAAGTGCTCTGCCAATTGGCGATTTACCAGGTCATCTTCAGCCAGCAGGATCCGTAACGTTCGTTTTTCCTGGCGCAGGGTATGCCCGGTGATCAGTTCCGCATCCCTGGCGCGGGTCCGGCCGGGCGAAAGGGCCAGCAGAATGGCCCGCAGCAGGTCCCGTTCCCTGACCGGCTTGTGGAGATAAGCTGCGATTCCAAGTTTGCGGCACCGGGCGGCATCACCCCGTCGCGCTGCGGAAGTCAGCATCATGATGGCGGCCCCGGAGAGCGCGGGGTCCTCCTTGATTCGTTCGGCGAGGGTAAACCCGTCCATATCGGGCATCAGGGCGTCAATCAGAATCAGGGGAAAGGGTTGGCCTGCCGCCATGGCCTGCCTCATGGTTTCGAGACCCGTCCATCCACCGTCCGCCACGGCGGGTTTCATTCCCCAATGGGACAACAGTTCCTCGAGCAAGCGCCGGTTGGTGGCATTGTCGTCCACCACCAGAGCTGGCAGTCCAAGCAGGTTGGAGCCTGCGGATGGCGCGGCGGTTTCCCCTTCCGAAGTTGCAGGGCTGCAGCGGACCGTAAAGTGGAAGCTGCTGCCTTTCCCTTCCGTGCTTTCCACCCAGAGCCGGCCTCCCATCAGTCCGGCAAGCTGGAAGGATATGGTAAGGCCCAGGCCGGTGCCGCCATATCGCCGCGTCGCGGAACTATCGGCCTGGGTAAAGGGAGCAAAAATCATCTCCTGCTTTTCGGGCGGTATGCCGATGCCGGTGTCGGTTACGGTGAAATGGAGCAAGAATTCGTTTTCGGTCTGTGGTTCTCTTGCGACGTGGAGAATCACCTCTCCAACGTCGGTGAACTTGATGGCATTGCCCACCAGGTTCACGACGATCTGCCGCAGGCGCGTGGGGTCGGCGTTCACGCGATAGGGTACGTCGCGTGCGACGTGCAGGGCCAGTTCCAGGCCCTTTTCGTGGGCGCGCAGCGAGAGCGTCCTCAACGTTTCCCCGAGGGAATCCCGCAACTCAAAGTCGATGGGGTTAACATCCAGGCGTCCGGCTTCAATCTTTGAGAAATCCAGGATGTCATTGATGACGGTCAGGAGCGCTTCTCCGGAGCTCTTCACCAGCGTCAGATATTCCCGCTGCTCTTCGTTCAGCCTGGTGTTCAGGGCAAGATCGGTCATGCCCAGCACGCCGTTCAAGGGAGTCCTGATTTCGTGGCTCATGTTGGCCAGAAATTCGCTCTTGGCGCGATTGGCCGCCTCGGCCGCCTCCTGGGCCTTGCGGCGCTCGAGTTCCACTCGCTTGCGTTCTGAAACGTCCCGGGCAATTCCCTGGATGCCGGCGGGTTTGCCGTTTTCGTAGATCAGACGGCTGCTGATCTCCAGCGGGATCCGGCGGCCGTTCCGCGCGGCTATTTCCATCGAGTAAGTCGTGGATGCCTTTTCCCGCAGGTTCTCTTTGAGCATCAGTCGAACAACGTCAAAATACTCTTCGGCGATGTACTGGGACACGTTGGCGCCAACAATCACCTGCCGGTTGTATCCCGTCACCCTTTCGGCTTCCCGGTTGATGGAAGTGAAGTTTCCTTCCAGGTCCGTGGTGTAGATGATGTCGTTGGCGTTCTCAAACAATTCCTCATACCGATTTTTGAGCGCGATCTCCCGGCGCGCCCATTCCTGCAGCAGGATGTTCTGGCGCCGGATGCGCTGCCGAAGAATTTCGGTCCACAGAAAGGAAAGCAGCGTCAGGACCGCCGCCCACACAAGGAGCCAGTTCCACTCGCGCGCTTCCCACTGGCTGATTTTGCTGACGTCGGGAAAGCCGCTCGCGAGGACCAGCCGGGAAAGGCCCCTGCGCGTTCCTTCCAGTTCGCTTGAGCGTTGCACGGCCCGTGCGCCGGCGGCGTGCTCCTGCACGTGAGGCCGGTGTGGCCCCGTGAAACCCGCCCGGCACAAAGGCGCGGCAGACAGGAACATGGCTGTCGTCGCCGCAACGGCCAGCAGCCGGCGGCGCGCCACGCGCTGTCGCGGGCGGGCAAATCTCTCGATGTGAGCCATGCAGACTTCCTTCCGGGTCCTTCTCACTCAAGCTGGGACTTCATGAGCTTCTCATAGCATCCGGGGCAGATCCCATGGCTGAACTCTGCTTCCGAGTGGTCGCTGATGTAGGTTTCCACCTGCTGCCAGTAGTCCCCGTCATTCCTGATCTTTTTGCAATACATGCAGATCGGCAAAAGTCCCCGCAATTGCTTCACCTGCTTCAGGGCCGCTTCCAGGTCCTGCACTCGCTCCGCAAGTTTGCTTTGCAGTTCCAGGACGCGAAGCCCCACTCGAATCCGCGCGCGCAATTCGGCCTGGTTGAAGGGCTTGACCACATAATCATTGGCTCCGGCTTCGAGCCCGCTGACGATATCGCCGTAATCATTCCGCGCCGTCAGCAGGATGAGATAAGGAGCAGTGATGGCCGGCGCCGCCCGGGCCCGCTGGCAAATCGTGGGTCCGTCCATGCCGGGCATCATCCAATCCAGGATGGCCATTCGAGGGGCCTCGGGCCGGGTCAGAATTTGCCAGGCCTCGGTGCCGTCTCGTGCCACCGCGACCTCGTGCCCCCATTTCTCAAGGGCTTTTTGCAGGACCCGCAGCGACAAGGGGTCATCATCCGCCACCAGAATGCGTGACGTCCCCTGTGCCGATTCTTCCTGATTGTCCACTTCGGCCATCATCGTTGCGCTCTGGCCCTGGCAGCGCTCAATTTCGCTGGACTTTCTGGAGCGCCTGGGACAGCTCTTCCAGCGTGAAGGGCTTTTCCATGAACTCCGGACTGCCGGCTTCCGACGCCTCACGCCTGATTCGCCCGGAACTGTATCCGGAGGAGAGAATGACCCGCACGCCGGGATTGATGTCCTTCAGCCGCGCATAGGTTTCCAGGCCACTCAGCCCAGGCATGATCAGGTCGAGCAGAACACAGTTGATGTCGCCGCTTTTCCGGGAATAAATTTCGCACGCGCTGCGGCCGCTTTCGGCGGTCAACACTTCGTATCCCAGCCGCGTCAGCCCTTTTTCCAGGAACTCGAGAATGCGCGGCTCATCATCCACCACCAGCACCCGGCCCCGGCCCGCAGCCGCCTGGCCGGGCCTCGAATCCATTGCCCGCCGGCGCCCGCCGAAAACCGCCGGAAAATAAAGGGAAAATTCGCTCCCTTGCCCCGGCTTGCTGAACACGGAAATGAACCCTTGCGCCTCCTTCACCATTTTTTCCACCATGGCCAGGCCCAGTCCGTGGCCGCTGCCCTCTCGCTTGGTGGTGAACAACGGGACAAAGATCTCTTTCACAAGCTCCCGCGGTATTCCTTCCCCGGTGTCGCGGACCGCGATGCGAACGTAATCGCCCGGCGCGCTCGATTCCGGCAGCCTTGCGTCACCGGGTTTGAGGGTTTGCAGGTCCGCTTCAATCAAGAGCGTGCCGCCCTGCTGCATGGCGTCGCGGGCGTTGAGACAGAGATTCAGGATTGCCTGTTGCAGGCGGCCTTGATTTCCTCTGATACGAGGCAGCCGGGGGCCCATTCGATGTTCGATCCGAATCTTCCGGTCGAAGGTGTGGGTAATGATGCTGAGGACGTTTCCGACAAGTTCGCGCGCCTCGACAGGCCCTTCGTCGTCCGGCTTTTCTTTCGACACATCGAGGAGGCTCCTGGCCAGGCCCGCGGCGCCTTTGGCCGATTCCTCGATAATCCTGAGGGGCTCGTGCAACGGGTCCCCTGGCGACAGGCGGAGTCGCGCCAGCGAGGCGAAACCCATGATCACTTCCAGTGCATTGTTGAAGTCGTGGGCGATGCCGCCGGCCAGCAGACCCAGCGTTCGCAGTCCTTCGGAGCGGTAGAGGTCAGCCCGAACGTCGTCCGCGCCTTCCGGTCCAGGGCCTTTTGAGTTGGCGCCGGCGCTCGAGCCTTTGCTGGACCTCTTGTAATGCGGCGTTCCCTCCCTCATGGCCAATCTTCTCCGCTGAAACCTGAAATCACCCGTCCCTGATCTGTTCCATCCATGCTTAGCGATTCGGCATCGGGCAAGACCTTCAATCTCAACGCCGCCAGAGATTTCCGATACTTAGCCTTTCGGCATAATTCGGAGAAACTTGAACCCAGGGTGGTCCGCTTCCTGGCGTCCGCGATAACGTTCTACAACGGCGAGTACAGCGCGCAGCACCTCGCGTAGCACCGGCACTCGCGTGGCACCGGCACTCCTGCCGGTGTTCTTGTCGCGTTCGGCACAGCCAGGAGTGGCTGTGCTACTGGGATCCCGCGTATGGTAAACAAATGTCCGGCGGGTCAGGTCACGCGCTGGCCTGCGGAGTCAAGACTCGCGCCGATCAACAGGACAATCTTCGGCGAGACTGTTATCCTGCAATTAAGGAGGAAACGATGGTTAATACGCTCTCTACGATGCTTCCATTGGGCACCGTGGCGCCGCCCTTCAGCCTTCCTGACACGGAAGGCAAGGCCGTGTCCCTGGAAGACTACAAAGACGCGCCTGCACTACTTGTTGTATTTCTGTGCAACCACTGCCCGTTTGTGAAGCACGTGCTTCCGCAATTCGTCGAACTTGCCCGCGAGTATCAAGGGCGCGAGGTTGGAATTGTCGGCATCAGCTCCAACGACGTCAGCGCCTATCCTGACGACTCGCCGGAGAAAATGGCCCAGTTGAGCAGCACGATGGACTTCCCGTTTCCGTATCTTTACGACGAGGCGCAGCAGGTCGCGAAGAGTTACGGCGCCGCCTGTACGCCGGATTTCTATCTCTTTGACCGGGACGGCAGGCTGGTCTACCGGGGCCAGATGGACGACAGCCGTCCGTCAAACGGCCGGCCAGTCACTGGGGCCGACCTGAGGGCCGCGATGGATGCCGTTCTCGGCGGACGGAAGGTTTCCGATAACCAGAAGCCGAGCATTGGTTGCAATATTAAATGGAAGCTGGGGAATGAGCCGGGATACTTCCGGCACTAGTGGAGTGCGCCTAACGGGACTTACGACGGGCTGCATATTTTAGGAGGTCGGGCCTTCTGGTCCGCCAGAAAACAGCAGGCCGCTAGAGCGGGCTTCAGAGACCGAAGTCGCCGTTACTTTCGCGAAAAATCATCGCGGCCGCGGGGTCGCGTCAAGGCCTCCCGGCCGTGGGATGCCGCAGATCAGATCTTGCAGCCGGAAGCGTTAGTGAGAATACGCGATCCATCCGGTCTCGAGGGTCCTGGTGTCCTGCAGTTCCACGGCGTTGCTCGAAATCGCAACCACAGTGAAAGTATTCTCGAACATGTCTCCCCTGGAAACCAGATAGACGCCGGAATGGTCCGAGATGACCGCCTGCGTTCCGGCGCCGTCCCTTTCAATCAAACCGATGAGCGCCAGCCTTGAAAAGTCGTTCGCCTGCGCGGCCGGTGGCGGACCGGCGCCCCCAGCCACCGCCTGCTGTGGAGGCGCGAAGGGGCGCTTCATTTCTTTGTGTTGGGCCGCCGGATCAAACTTGAAGGGATTGCGTGTCATGGCCGCAGGGTCGTGGCGCGGCTTGAGTTCAATTCGAATTCCGGGCTGTTGCGCGTAAACGTCAAAAATGGGATAGCCTTCGAGATCAGCCACCACCCGGACCGTGGAAGATTCACCAGGGCTTCTCTGACCGATTCGGACCCTTTTCAGCACTGGAGAATTCACCGGGTAAACTTCCTGGCCGCTGGCGTTGCGCGCATCTTGAAGGTCAATCACCAGGCGGAACGGATGGGCAAGCTGGGAAACGCGATAGGGGACCGGGCGCGAGCTTGCGATGTCAATGGTCGTTTCTCCCTGGCTTTCCGGCTGGATTGAAATCCCGGAGACCACGGCAGGACCCGCAGGCGCATTGCGGCGGGGAACCGTCAGGTGCGGGTCGGCCACCGGAACCAGCCGGTCGTGCGGCGGCAGTACAGGAGCCGTAAGGCTGGCTGAGAGGTCCTTGAAGCGGTGGACCTGGAAAACCTTGTCGGGCAAGGAACCCTGGTGCGCGGTTTTCTGGCCAGGTTCCACGGTGCTGCCGGGAGATGGCGCTTCAACCTTCTCCCGGCTGCGAGCTTGTCGCTGCGCTTCGGTCCGGGGCCTGAGCTCGATCCGGAGCCCGGATCCCAGCGCTTTGACGCTAAAAGAGGGATTGCCTTTCAGGTCGGCAACCACTCGAAAGATCGCCGGACCGCTTTTCCATTGGCCCGTCCGCACCCGCTCGAGCAACTGTGATTGGGCAGGGTATTCGCTCCTCAGGTTCGCTTCGCGGGCGCCCTCGAGGTCCACCACCAGCCGCTCAGGGTCCGAGAGCCGCGTCGCGTTGTAGGGGACGAGGCGCGTAACGGCAATGTCAATGAGGACGGCGCCGCCCGGCCCATCATGGATGGATATTCCGGTAACCAGCGGCTGTGCCGCCTCGCCGGGCGCCACGGCCCCATGCGTGGGCTGCATCAGCCCCAGCACCGCCATCAGCAACGTCAGCAGAGTTGTGGCTTTGGGCGAGCTTATGAACATGCGCATCTCATCGCCAGACAGTACCTCACGGCCATCTGAAAGCGAAGCCCGGGTTCTCGGATGTACGGAGCTAGCCCCCAATATAGCTGGCGAATATCGGGGTGTCAAGCGCGAGGGCCGTGGCATGGCCATCTGGCCATGCAAGCACGGGCGGGACGCCCGCTCCACGAATGCCACCGGCCCATGCAAAAATGGGCTTGACAAATCTGGCCTAGTGTGATAGCCTTAACGCATTGGCTTTTTCGCGTTCTTTGCCAGCGGTTTTAGAACGCCACGGCTGCTCGATGGCAAGGATATAGAACGCGGAGCTCCAGGGCGCCGGTGCCGTCCGCGAGGCATTTTGGAGCAGGACTCCGGCTAGTTTCCTGGCTTTCTGGGACAAATGGGACAAAAAAACACGTTTTTTGAAAAACAAACCGGAGAGGTTGTTGAAAACAAAGGAAAATTGCCAAAAAACGAACCGGAAACGAACCTAAAACGAAGCGGAGAAGTTGTTGAAAACACGTTCCTGTGGAAAAAACGAACCGGAACGAACCTAAAAACGAACCTGGCCATGTTGTTGAAAACACGTAAGAGCTAAAAATCTGGGGAGTTGAAGCCCCTGCCGGGCGGAACGGCTAGCTAACTTGCCTTTCGGCATCTTCGGAGAAAACCTGATGAGAATCCGGATAGCGTGCCTGTCCGGCGCGATTCTTGCCGTGGCTGCCACCCATGCGCAGGCCCAAACCCGCCAACAGCCGACACCCGGTCACAATATCCAGCTCAAAGAGAACGGCGATATCAGCGACGCTGCAGCGGTCAATCGCGCGATCAGCGTGATGGTGAAAGACGTGGCTTCCTGCAGCCCCGCCTTGGCAAAGGACCCTGCGACGTGCGCGTGCAGTTTCAGGGATGATTTGAAGAAGCTCAGGACAGCTTATGATGCTGCGGTGGCCAAACACGCCGCCTGGAATGCGGAAGGCACCGTCGTCTCATACGAAGGACCCGTGAGCGGCAGGTCAGTCACGATCAGTCTTCCCGCTGTGAAGCGTCAGCTCGAAGCCTGCGCCAAACGCTGACGGGATGCGGGTGGAAGTGATTGACACGGAGCGAGTGGCGCAGCGCCGAAATCGCGGTCTGTCAGGCGGGACTTTCCTCGAGGTCGAGCATCGTTCTCCAGACCGCAATCCAGGAGTTGCCCTTCTTTTGAAACACCCAAAGGTCGCGTCCGGTGGAACGGAATTGAGTGCCTTCGCGCTCGTAGAGCATCTCAAACCGGAACGCAACCACTGCCGTACTGCCGGCGACATCCGCTTGAAGGTCCTGTTCATTGAATTCGTGGATTTTCGAGCTCTGGAGGAATTCACGGAACCCGGCCAGAAATTCCTGCTTTCCCGCAACGCGTCCGCTCCATCCAGGGAGGACGATGACGATGTCGGCGTGCAACGCAGACGCAAGGTCTTCGATGCGGCCGCTAAGCCACGCATCATTGATCTGACGCATGGCCATCTCCGCAGAGTTGCGTTGGGATCGCTCGTTCATCGGCTGCTCCTTTTCATCGGGTACAAACACAATTATGAATTCTGAATTATGAAGTATCAAGATGCCAGTGGTGAGTGAGGAGCGAGTAGCGCCGACCGCCGGAATTGCGGTCTGCGGCTCTTTGTTAGACATGAGGCATGCTAGGCGTCGATGATGACGAAGCAACGCAGGAGCCAGGGAATTGAGGTACAATCCTACGCGGTAAACGCCGTCAACCGAAGAACCGCGGACCGTAAAACCGACGGTCCGCGCTACGCGCTGCCCCAGGCGCGGAGGGGCTTGAAACGGAAATCATTACGGCAGACACTTGCTTGACAAGCAGGGTAGCGTCCCATATGATGCAAAGGAGAGGTAGGTCTTGTTCAGCGGCGGTTTCACTGAAGTCGGGTTCATTTTATTCATTGCCTTTCTTCTCTTCGGACCGAAGAAGCTGCCGGAGATTGCCCGCATCCTCGGCAAGGGAATGGGAGAGTTGCGCCGCGCTTCAAACGAGTTGAAGAACTCGCTGGAAGAGGAAATCCGAAATCTCGACCGAAAGGAAGAGGACACCAGCTACTCGAGTTACTCAAGCTACTCCCAGAATGAGACGCATCACTATAGCGAACTAGAAGAGGAAGGCATCGAACACCCGGAAGAGACGCACGCGTTGAGCGCTCATTCTGAAGAGGCGGCAGTGAGCACTCAGTCCGAAAGCAGTCTGGAGCCGGCTCCTGAGTATGGCTACGACTATTCAGAACCCTCCCAGCACGAACCCGAACCCCGGCCCCGAGGATGACGAGTTCAGCGGCAAGCAGATGTCGTTCCTCGAGCACCTCGAGGAGCTTCGGCAAAGGCTGGTCCGCAGCGCCATCTCCGTTTTCGTCGGCTTCATCATTTGCTTCTATTTTTCAGACACGATTTACGGTCTGCTCGCCAAGCCCTTGACAGACACCCTGCAAAATCTGCACATGGCAGACAAGCTGGTCTATACCAACCCCGTCGATCCCTTCAATCTGTATATCAAGCTGTCGATTGTGGGCGGCATTTTTCTGGCAGCGCCTTACATTCTGTTCCAGTTGTGGCTGTTTATCTCCCCCGGTCTCTACCGGCATGAGAAGAAGTACGTCTGGCCGTTTGTGGGGCTGACCAGCAGTCTGTTTTTTGCGGGCGGTTTTTTTGCCTACCGGTTCGCTTTCCCGGCGGCCCTCAAGTTCCTGCTGGAATTCGGGCATCGCTTCACGCCCATGATTACCATCCATGAGTACTGGAGCCTGGCGCTGACCATCATTCTGGGCGTCGGCGTCGTTTTTGAGTTGCCGGTGGTCATTCTGCTTCTTTCGATTTTTGGCATTGTCACTCCAAAATTCCTGGTGAAAAACATCCGCTATGCGGTGATCATTACGGCGGTTGCAGCGGCGGCGCTGGCCCCCACGCCGGACTGGACCACCCTGTTCATG
Source organism: Terriglobia bacterium (assembly GCA_035712365.1). NCBI lineage: Bacteria > Pseudomonadati > Acidobacteriota > Terriglobia > Terriglobia bacterium. The sequence goes on along the minus strand of DASTAW010000008.1, from coordinate 248,656 downwards.
TTCTGGATGCCGCTGGTTGGCCTCTACGTCATCAGCATCGGTCTCTCATGGCTTGTCTATTACCGGAAAAACTGGAAGCGGCGGCATGAGCAGGCCTAGCGCACGCAGCCTTCAGGGACTGCTGCTGCTTTTAAGTCTCGTCTTCCTGTCCAACTGCCGGCAGGCCAGGGCGGCGGATCCTTATGCGTTTAACGGAGGCCGCGCGTTCACGGACCTCCAACATCTGGTGGGATTCGGCCCGCGCCCCGCCGGCTCCAAAGCTTTGGAGGCTTCCCGCGCGTGGATCATCGGGCAGCTTCAACAGGCAGGCTGCAAGGTGACCCAGGACCGATTTGTTGGCGCCACTCCTGCGGGGAATGTTCCCATGGTGAATCTGGTCGCCGAGATTCCCGGCAAGGAACCAAGACGCATCATCATGATTGCCGGCCACTACGATACCAAGCTTGAACAGGCTTTCCGATTTGTGGGAGCCAATGATGGCGGATCGAGTGCTGCCTTTCTGCTTGAGATGGCCCGCGAACTGGCGCAGTCGCCGCACAAATTGACCTACTGGATCGTGTTTTTCGATGGCGAGGAAGCCGTCCGGGACTGGACCGAGACCGACAGCCTGTATGGCAGTCGGCACTTTGTCCAGAAACTGACAGCGGATGGCGAACTCAGCCGCATCCAAGCCATGATTCTCGTGGACATGATTGCCGATGCGCACCTTGACATTCGCTGGGACCAGAATTCCACCGGCTGGTTGAATAAACTTGTTTTTGAACAGGCGGACAAGCTCGGCTACTCGAGCTACTTTCTTCGCCAACCCCTCGCCATGGATGACGATCACATCCCGTTTGTGCAGGCGGGCGTTTCGGCCGTGGATTTGATCGACTTTACGTATGGGCCGGACGGCAGCAGCCCCGGCCGATATTGGCACTCGGCGCAGGACACGGTCGAGCACTGCAGCCCTTCCAGCCTGACCATTGTCGGGCGCGTGGTGAAGGCGGCGCTCAGCCAGCTTGAAAATTCTGCGCGCGCGCAATGATCCGAGGCATCGGCGAACAACTATTTGTGAGAAGCTGCCGACTTTCCGCCGAAACCGGCCGGCAGATTCTGCGCAAAAGAAACCGGGGAATCCTTCCGAACGAAAGAATGCCGGGGAGGTGTTGAATCGTCCTTGAACGGCATGTCCGTGCGATAGTGGGCGCCGCGGCTTTCTCTTCGGGCCAGGGCTGAAGAGGCAATCAGTCGCGAAACGGTCAGCATGTTCCGGGCTTCGTGGGAAGAGCGGTCAAGCGGCAGCGGTTCTGGAATCGAGAGCTCTCCAAGTTCGAGCACAGCCGTACTCAGCGCCGAATGCTCGCGGATGATCCCAACCTTGCTCCACAGGATGCTGCGAAGCTGCAACACGGCTGGCGAGACATCGGCAGGTGGCGTTGATGGGTTTGTCTCTCGATGCGGACGGGTCCTGGGCTCATCAGTCTTCGGCCGTGCAGAACCAGCGCCGGAACGCGAATGGCAGGAACGACGGCGGGCGCTTGCGCCGGCGCGCGCTCCGAAGACAAGCCCTTCCAGCAGGGAATTGCTGGCAAGGCGGTTGGCGCCATGCACTCCTGTGGCGGCCACCTCGCCGGCCGCGTAGAGACCATCGAGCGAGGTGTTGCCGTCGAGGTCGCTGGCAACCCCGCCCATGGCATAATGGGCGGCAGGACGAACCGGCAGCAGATCAGTCGTAATATCCAGGCCGTATTGCAGGCAGGTGGCGTCAATTCTGGGAAACCGGCCCTTGACGTGGTCTGGCTTCAGTCCGGTCAGGTCAAGATAGACGAACTCGGCGCCGGTCTTCCGCATCTCCATGACAATGGCGCGGGAGACGATGTCCCGGGGCGCAAGCTCGGCGGCATCGTGATAATGGGGCATAAAGCGGTGCAAATCGACATTTCGCAGGACGGCGCCCTCGCCTCGCAGCGCCTCCGACAGCAGAAAACGCGGGGCGCCCTTGGCATAGAGGGCAGTGGGATGAAACTGGATGAATTCCAGATCGCTCAACAGTGCGCCCGAGCGATAGGCAATGGCAACGCCGTCGCCGCACGCCACCTCGGGATTGGTGGTCTCCTTATACACCTGTCCCATGCCGCCGGTTGCAAGCAGAACTCCGCCGGCCTCGATCATCCGCAGGCGAGAGGACCTCGAGTCAATGTAGTTGACCCCGGCGACCTTCGCTCCATCCAGCAGCAGGTCGGTAACAAAGGTGTGGGGGCGGATTTCAATGCTGGGCAAGGTCTTCACTTTGGCCATAAGCGCCCGCAGGATCTGGGCTCCGGTCGAGTCTCCGTGGGCGTGCAGAACACGCGAGCGGCTGTGCGCGCCTTCGCGGGTGAATGCCAGCCTGGTGCCTTCGCGGTCAAATTCCATGCCCCAATCAATCAGCTTTCTGATTTCATGCGGACCCTGCTCAACCAGAATCTTCACAGCTTCTTCACGGCACAGGCCATCGCCGGCCTGCAAGGTATCCTGAAGATGGAGGTGTACTTCGTCGTCTTCGGCAAGCGCCGCCGCAATGCCACCCTGTGCATGCTCGGTGCTCGATTCGTAGATTGCACCCTTGGTCAGGACCAGCACGCGAGCGGAATCGGCCAGCTCGATTGCGGCGCGCAGCCCGGCGATGCCCGCGCCAAGAATCAGAAAATCGACGCGCTCGTTTTTCTCACTCATAGGACCAACACCATCATACGCGGCGTGGAGCCACGCCCGCAACTCCAGCCGCCACTCGATTCGCGGCCGGGAGTTTGCCGGGATTCAAGCGGTATGCTATGTGTTTTCATAGGCGCCGAGGAGAGGAGCGATCAGGAACCAGATGAGACGACTTCGAGTGAAATCCCGCGAATTTGACTACGAGGTTGTGGCCGGGCGTGGCGCCTGGAGCGCGTTTCAGCGCTTTCCGCACCGGGCCTATTCTTCCACCTTTGTGCTGACGGAACGTTCACTCTGGAAGCGCTGGGGACCGGGTTTTCTGAAGACCAGCAGGCTGATTGCTCCCCATGAAATCTTTGTTCCTTCGGGCGAAAACTCAAAAAGCATCCGAATGGCGGAGCGGGTGGCTGCAACGCTGTTGAAGAAAGGCGCGGACAGAAGCTCTCTGCTGATTGCCTTTGGCGGCGGCGTGGTGGGAGATCTTGGCGGGTTTGTCGCTTCCACCTACATGCGCGGAATTGATTACATCCAGGCGCCAACCACCGTGGTGGCGCAGGTTGACAGCGCCATTGGCGGCAAGACCGCCGTTAACGTCGGCCAGATGAAAAACCTGATCGGAACGTTTGCGCCGCCGCGCCTGGTGCTGGCAGACCCCGTGGTGCTGAAATCCTTGCCGCCCAGGGCGTACCTCTCCGGTTTCTACGAGGTTGCGAAACATGCCGTGCTTTCCGGCCCTGCATTGTTTTCACTGATGGAAAAAGCAGCGGGCCGGCTGCGCCCGGGAGTGGACGGAACGTTGGATCGGCTGCTCGTGCGCGCGGCACAGGTAAAGGTGGACATCGTCAACCGCGATGAGCGGGAAGCCGGCCTGCGCCGGCTCTTGAACCTTGGCCATACCTTTGGACACGCGCTCGAAGAGGCCACGGGCTATCGGCGGTTTCTGCACGGCGAGGCCGTGGGCTGGGGTCTTCTGTGCGCGGCACGCCTGGGAGTGCTTTTGAACATGCTGGACTTGAGAGAAGCGGAACGGATCTCGGAATTGGTGCGGAGGATCGGCCCTCTGCCTCCCATCCGCGACCTGGCCCCGACGAAAATCAGAAAGCTGTTCCCGCGTGACAAGAAGGCCGTCGCAGGCCAGATCCATTGGGTGGTGCCGGAAAGGATCGGCAAAGTAAGCACCGTCAGTGATATTCCCATCGAAGCGGCTGTTGAAGCCCTCAGAAGCGTGCAAATGTCGGAGACCCATGGTTAAGACAAAGCCACTGCCGGTTGAAGGCACAACCCTGGGCACGGCTGCCGATGAGCGGGCCACAGCCTCTGCGGTGCGGAATATGTTTGCGGCCGTAGCTCCCCGATACGACCTGCTCAACCACCTGCTCTCAGTGGGCTTTGACATCCGGTGGCGGCGCGCGACCGTGAAGGCGCTCAAGCCCGTGCTGACTCAACCCTCTTCGGTCGTGGCCGATATTTGCTGTGGCACCGGAGACCTGGCCCTCGCTCTCAGGCGGGCATCAGCGGGCACGGTGATGGGGACCGATTTCTGCCACCCGATGTTGCAGCGAGCGCGGGAAAAGTCGGCAAGGCGCGCAGGAAATACACTCTTTTTCGAGGCCGACGCGCTTCGGCTGCCCTTCCGTGATGAATCGCTCGACGCTCTGACCATCGCCTTCGGCTTTCGCAATCTGGCGAATTACAGGCGTGGTGTTCAGGAGATGCGCCGCGTGTTGCGACAGGGCGGGATGTTGGCCATCCTTGAGTTTTCCCATGTTAAATGGCCAGTTTTTGGCCCGCTCTTTCGGACCTATTTTCGCCGCGTGCTCCCGCGGCTGGGGCAGTTGATTTCAGGGGTTGAGGGCCCGTACCAGTATCTTCCCAATTCCGTGTCGCGTTTTCCGGACCAGGAGGCGCTTGCCAACTTGCTTCGTGCGGAGGGATTCAGCGGAGTGCGCTACCGGAATTTCACAGGCGGCGCAGCCGCACTGCATCTGGGCAAGAGGGCACGGAGAAATGTGCGTTGAAGGCTGGAATCATGTTCCTCAGGCCGGAGGATTGATATCCCGCAGCGGCAGACGGAGTTGTGCTATCGGATCCAGCCGGGATTACCGCCCGCACGACGCAGTTCTTGTTGCAAATCGTCCATTGCTTTTTGATCGTCAGCGAGCGTTTTCTCCTCGTCCGCTATCCTGGCGCGCAGCTTGTCCACGTCCGTCTGGAAGGCGGGTGTACTTTCCTGTTCCAGGGTCTTCTGAGGGTCCGGATAGTACTGCACCCTTGCCAGCCCCAATTGCTGTTGCAGTACAGCTAGTTGGCGCTCGTGAGACTCCATTTGTGAACGGACCTTTTCAAGCTTGGAGCGAAAATACTTCTCACCATGTTCTTCGGCCGGCGCAACGTTCTTGCCCGTGGCCGGTGCTTTTGCCTTCGCTTGACCTGCGAGATCACCGGTTACGATCCCCAGCGACTCGCGGGAAGGAAGGTTGTCATTGGTATATGTGGCAACTGGCTTATGCGTTTCTTGTGCGCGTTCGGCCTTCAACTTTCTCGCGATTTCACCGAGCGAGGGAACTGTCTCGGGTTCCTGGCTATGGGCGGGAGGTGCTGCCATAATTATCAGCATAATAAACCGTGCGCAGGCTGCGCGCTCTCCGTATGTTCGCACAGGATTTCCACCGCCCCGCGTCGGCGGCCCCTCACGGGTTGGGCCGCCAACGTATGTATCTCTCTCTAATGATCGGCGCCTGCTTGATCTCACACCATTAGAATTATCTCATGGGAGTAGAGGAACGGTCACAACGAAGGCTGATCGAGCGGTCCCATTTTGATCAGCAGGGCTCGGGTGGAGAGCGGTTCGCCTGGTTTTGTTGATATTCTAAAAGGTTCGGTTTTTATGAGTATCCTGGAATGCATGCCAAACAATTATCTGGCCTGGGAGGGTTTGCTATGAAGCTTCTGAATCTGGATTTCACGCGGATTGCGCATGACACTTTTCGGGTTACGGGTTCGAAGGTGATTTTTACCGATCCGTTCAAAGTTTCAAAACTCGACCAGGCGGATATTATCCTTCTCAGTCACGACCACTTTGACCATCTCAGTCTCGATGACCTGAACAAAGTCTGCACGCCTGAAAGCATCATCGTTGCGAGCCCGTCGTGCGAAGCCGGACTGAAGCAGGTGAAAGCAAAGGAAATGCATTTCATCGAGCCGGGCCAGGAGCTTAACGTTGATCGCGTTGCGATTGAGGCGGTCCCGGCGTACAACATCAATAAATTCCGCGAGCCCGGCAAGCTGTTCCACCCCAAAGACGCCAAAGGAGTGGGTTTTGTGTTCGAAATGGACGGAACTCGCGTTTACTATGCCGGCGACACGGACTTCATTCCCGAAATGAAATCGATCCGGTGTGATATCGCCCTGTTGCCGGTGTCGGGAACATATGTGATGACGGCCGACGAAGCTGCAAAGGCCGCGCAGACGATCAATCCGAGGATTGCCGTCCCCATGCATTATGCCGCCATTGTCGGGACCGAAGAAGACGCACTGAAGTTCAAGTCCGCGGTGACCAACTGCGAAGTCCAGATTGTCTGATGTTCCGTGACGCGCCGTTCCCCTCGAAATGCGGACCAGATTGTATGCGACGGTTAGCCAGGAGAGGAGCGACCTGAATCACTTCCAGGTGATGCGTGGGAATTTTTTGGGCACGATGCCGGCGCCTTCTTTGACCGTGATGATCTGGTTTATTAGAACCTTGGACAGATTGTCAACCGCTCCACTGGGCCACGTAATTTGGAGAGATTCGACACTCTTCCGCTTGCCCAGGCCAAAATGGATGCGTGGGTCGTTTGCTGACATGTAGCTCATGCCACCTTTGGCCTGTTTGACCTGCGTGAAGCCTTCCGAGGTCAGCTTGAGAACGCTTCCCAGGCCGTCTCGGTTGGACTTGGCGCCCACCAGGTTGACCGTCAGCCAGTTGTTGGCATTGCCGCCGTCGTTTCGAAGCAGTTCGGGATAATCATCCCGTGAGTTGATGGCAAAGTCGATGTCGCCGTCATTGTCGAAGTCTGCGGCGGCAAGGCCACGTCCTGCAACGGGGCGCATGAAGGCAGGTCCGAGTTCTTTAGACACGTTGGCAAACTTTCCTTTGCCGAGATTGCGGAACATCAGCTTGGCTTCTTTGTAGGTGACTTCGGTGTGGTAAAGGTTGATGTTATCCAGCATAGCGCCGTTCACCTGCATGATATCGGTCCAGCCATCATTGTCATAATCCGCGAAGACCGCGGCCACTCCGCTCGTGAAGATGGCGCTGTTGCCAATTCCGCACTGGTACGTGACGTCATCAAAGGTTTCGTCGTGGTTGTTTCGGTAGAGGCGGTCGAGTTCAAAGTCGAGGTGAGTGATATAGATGTCCGGCCACCCATCGCCGTCCACATCAGCGGCGTCGATTCCCATGCCGGCTTCATACTTGCCGTCGGCGCTTGCCGCCACTCCGGAAATGAATGAGATGTCTTTGAACGTTCCATCCTTCTGGTTGATGAAAAGAAAATTCGGCCACGTGTCGTTGGCGATCGCGATATCGGGCCATCCATCGTTGTTAAAGTCCGCCGTCACAACTCCCATGCCTTTGGCTTCCGGAACGCCAATGCCCGATTGCTTGCTGACGTCCGTGAAGGTGCCATCATGGTTGTTATGGTAAAGTTTCAGGCGCTGGCCGCGGTAATTGTCGGGGTGGCAATACGCCCGATAACCGGTCCGGTGTTCGCCGCACCAGATGTTGTTCTCAGGTGACCAGTCGATGTAATTGCAGACCACCAGGTCGAGCCAGCCGTCCTTGTCATAGTCAATCCAGGCGGCGCTGGTAGACCACATGGATTTATCGGCCACGCCGGCTTTTTCCGTGATGTCAGTGAAGGTTCCGTCCCCGTTATTATGGTAAAGAATCGCGCTGCCGTAGCCGGTGACATAGAGGTCGGGGTAACCGTCGTTGTCGTAGTCGCCAACGCAGACCCCCTGCCCGTAATGGCCTTCGGCGCCCACCCCGGCCTTAGCCGTTACATCGGTGAAAGTGCCATCACCGTTGTTGTGGTACAGCGCGGAGCGAAGGGAATGCGGCGGTTTATAGGCTTTGGTGGCGGATGTCTGGACGAAGTAGAGATCGAGCAGGCCGTCCTGGTCATAGTCGATCCAGCCCACGCCGGTTCCCATGGTTTCCAGATAATATTTCTCCTCGCTTCCTGTGCCATCCTGCTTGAACGTGATGCCCGCCGCTTCGCGAACGTCGGTAAATGTAACGGGAACTCCGCCAGTCGCGGACTGGCCCGGCGCCGCGCGGCCTATCCGGTCCGGCCGAGGCGCGAGCCATGCCCCCAGACCGGCCGCCCCCATCCCTTTCAATAATTCACGGCGCGATATTCTCTTTCTCAACAGGGTTCTCCGATTGGCATGGAGGTAAAACGAAGGGAAATTTTCAATTCCATTCCTGCTTGCTCCTGCGCGACACTAAATCTTACGTGGTGTCGTCGTTTTTCTCAATCATCCAGCGAAGCCACAACGGGAATTTCTCACTGTCGAGAGACTTGCCGCCAAGCCTTGCGTGAGGAGGCCGGCGGATGTATATTCGCGTCGGCAGGGTATCACCGTCGTCAGCCAGAATGTAATAAGGCCCAATTGTGGAAGGTCGCGCGCGCCGCCAGATGGTGGGGAATGAAACGCACGGGAGGTGTTGGTGAAAGTTGGATTCTTATATTTGCTGGCAAGCCTCATGGCGGTTCCATCCACCGGCGCCGGCGCCGCCGTGAGGCGCCCGAAAATCCTGGGCATTGCTCACGTGGCTTTTTATGTGAGCAACCTGCCCAAGGCGCTGGCCTACTACAAAGAATTTCTGGGCTTTGCCGGGCCTTACGACCTGCGGGAAAATGACGGGACGGTCCGCGTCGCCTTTATCAAGATTAACGACTATCAGCATTTGGAACTCCTTCCCGAGCCGCCCGGAAACGACGGAATGCTCAGCCACATTGCCTTTTACACCGATGATGCCGAACAGCTTCGTCGTTATCTGATCTTCCGCGGCATCCAGGCGCCTGCAAGGGTCGCGAAGGGAAAAACCGGGGACGAGAGTTTTACAGTTAAGGATCCCGATGGCCATATGGTGGAGTTTGTGGAATACCAGTCTGATGGCTGGGCCATGAAGGGGAAAGGCAAGGAGATGCCGCGCACTCGGGTCTCAGACCACATTATGCACATTGGATTTACGGTGGGCAAGCTTGCGGAGTCCAAGGCGTTCTATGGAGACGCCCTTGGCCTCAAGGAATTCTGGCGCGGCAGTTCGGACGGAGTCACCCTGAGCTGGGTTGATCTGCGCGTGCCCGACGGGAACGACTATGTTGAGCTGATGCTTTATAAAGATCTGCCTCCACAGAATAAGCGAGGTGGAGCAAACCACATCTCGCTGATGACCCTGGATATTAACAAGGCGGTGGCCAAGCTGCGGTCTCGCGCCGCTTCCGTGGGATACACTCGCAAGATAGAAGTCCACGTGGGGCACAACCGCCAACGCCAGTCAAATTTTTTTGACCCTGACGGTACCCGTACCGAGCTAATGGAGCCATTCACGATCGACGGCAAACCGACACCGCCCTCCACTGCCCCGCCACCGAGGTAGAGCGGCACACCCGGCGCCATCAATCGCCCTGCTTCGGAACTCACCTGGACCACGGATAATGGCCCGCCTCTCCGCGGGCGAATGGGCGAGCAGCCCCGGATTTAAGTTAGCCGCCCATAAGTTCTCCGGTACCTGTGATCTGCAATCAAAAATCGAGTAAGATGAAAAGGTCAGTCCCTGTTGAATCCGATGGTCATAACCGAAATTTTCAAATCAATCCAGGGCGAGTCCTCATTTGCCGGCTTGCCCTGCATTTTCGTTCGCCTCACCGGGTGCAACTTGCGCTGCCACTGGTGTGATACGGCCTACGCTTTCCATGGGGGGGAGAAAATGACCCCGGACCAGGTGCTGGGCCGTGTAAGGGAGATGGGCGGAAAGATGGTGGAACTGACCGGAGGTGAGCCGCTGCTTCAGAAGGAGACGATCGGGCTTGCTGACAGCCTGCTGGCAGAAGGCTATCGAGTTCTGATTGAAACCAGCGGCGAACGTTTTGTAGGTGACCTTGCCCGGCCCGTCGTAAAGATAGTCGATGTGAAATGCCCCGGAAGCGGCGAGTGTGGAAAGTATAATCTTGCGAACCTCGATGTGCTGGAGCGAAAAGATCAAATAAAGTTTGTGATACTTGATGAGAGGGACTATCTTTTTGCCCGCGGATTTATGGAGACCCATCGCCTGGCCGGGCTTGTGGATGAGATCATTTTCTCGCCGGTTTTTGGCCGGTTGCCTCCCGTGCAGCTTGCCGAGTGGATCTTGCGCGACAATCTCGATGTACGGCTGGGTCTCCAGATCCACAAGTTTATCTGGGACCCGGACACACGAGGGGTGTAATGTGGATTTTCGCGGGCATTGCAGCCTGATAAGTTAAAAGCTCATTGGGGGGAAATTACCTTTTGCTGAATGATCGTCAAGCCCGCCGCCAGCGGCCCTTGGCGGTGGTCCTGTCCAGCGGCGGCATGGACAGTTGTGTGACCACGGCGATCGCCAATCTGGAAAATCGGCTGGCTCTCCTGCATCTGCTCTACGGGCAGCGGACCGAGGGCAGGGAGCTGGAGGCTTTCAATGCGCTCGCGGACTTCTATCAGATTGAGCGGCGCCTCGTCTGCCGGCTCGAGCACCTGAAACAGATTGGAGGATCAAGCCTTACCGATCCCACCATCCCGGTCGATGCTGCAAACCTGGAACGCCGGGAAATTCCCTCGAGTTACGTGCCGTTCCGCAACGCGCATTTTCTTTCCGTGGCTGTTTCATGGAGTGAGGTCATTGGGGCCCGCAAAATTTTTATCGGGGCAGTGGCGGAAGACAGTTCTGGTTATCCGGATTGCCGCCCCGAGTATTACGAGGCATTCAACCGTGTGGTTGAAGTTGGGACCAAGCCGGATACCCGCATCGAAATTGTGACGCCGGTTATCCAGATGCGCAAGAGTCAGATTATTCAGAAAGGGATTGAGCTTGCCGCCCCTCTGCATCTTACCTGGTCGTGCTATCAGCGGCAGGATGTGGCCTGCGGCGTCTGCGATAGCTGCGCGCTGCGCTTGAGGGCCTTCCAGGAGGCGGGCCTGGAAGACCCTATTGCCTATGCGGTCCGTCCACGATACACTCCGCTACCGTCCCCTGCAAGCTGAGAGTTCCCGTCGCTTTCGCGGGAAGGATTGGGTTGAGCGCAGAAAAGGATGAAGTTAGAATGAAACCTGGCGAGAAAGAGTTGAGGAGGTTCCAATGAAGTTTATGTCAGCGCGGAAGATTTTGGGTTTGGTTTTTGCTTTCGCAGCTTTGGGGATGGCGATGCCAATCTATGCCCAGACCGGCGGCGTGCAGGGAAAGGCCATACAGCAGGATGGCCAGCCGTGCGCCAAGTGCATTGTTCTCATCGACCGGCTGGACATCAAGTCGACTTATAAGACCAAGACGGGCAAGAAGGGAGAATTCGTGTACATCGGATTGCCCATTGGAAATTATAAGATTACCCTGCAAAGCCCCACCGGGCAGACGTTGTATTACATCGAGAAGCATATCGGCCTTGGCGAGCCCACCGACGTCGATTTTGATCTCCCGAAGGAAATGGCACAGCAACAGCAGCAGCGGCAGGATGAGATGAAGAAGAACCCTGAAATGGCCAAGCAGGCTGAAGAGCAGGCCAAGCAGGAAAAGCAGTATAAAGGGCTTAAGCAGTATTTTGATGAGGGAAATGCTATGTATACGCAGGGGCAATACAAGGAGGCTGCCGCAGCTTTTGAACAGGCGCTCACGTTGGCCAAGGAGAAAAACGTCCCTGTGGTGCTGGCGCGCCTGGCCGACAGCTACGCCAAGGCCAAGGAGAACGATAAGGCTGTGGAAACGTACCAGAAGGCCATTCAGTTGACCCCCGATGACGCCGCTCTTCACAACAATCTGGGCAGCGTTTATGCCTCGACCGGCAAGCTTCCGGAGGCGTACGCGGAATTCGAGAAAGCTGCGACGCTTGACCCAACCAATGCCGGCCGTTACTACTTCAACGTCGGCGCAATCCTGTACAACTCAGGGAAAATGGATGACGCGCTTACTGCTTTCAAGAAGGTCATCAGCCTGGATCCCAAAAATGCGGATGCATACTATCTTGAAGGGCAGGCCTTGATGGGCAAGGCCACGATGACCGCGGACGGCAAAGTAAAGGCTCCCGACGGCACCGTCGAGGCCTTCCAGCAATATCTTACGCTTGATCCCAATGGGCCGAACGCCGAGGCCGCCAAAGAGATGATCGCGACAATTCAGGGATCGGTGTCGACGCAGTACAAGAAGAAAAAGTAGTCGCACCCGCCTCTAAGATGGAGACCTGGGCCCCGTCTTAAGAATGGCGGGGCCTTTCTCATGCGGAAAACAATTCAGGCACGCGCCTCGCTGATGATTCTCTTCCTCGTTGCGCCGGTATTCCTGCTGAAAGCTGATACTATTTATCAGGCGACGGCAGACGGGCGCCAACGCGTCATCCAGCAAGATGCCATTCTGATCCATCAGGATTCTTCAGTCGTCATTTATAAGCATTTTGACCTCCCGGACATGCGGGTTGAGAAAGTGCAGCTTTCGGAGGGCAGTTTACCCTACACGGTGACCACCAGCCCGGCTGAACAGAGACAGAGCATCGTTGAACTCTGGAAGCGTTTTGGCTATACCGCCACCGTCACGGACGCCAGCGGCAACACCACGCGAGTTTTTGATGCCTATATCGATTATTACCCTCCTGGCGGCCGCGGTTCCCTGCTGGTCGCGGTGCCTGCCATTACGGCCTTTCCCTTGCTGATGAGCAGTGGCGAGGCCGACGTTCAGGAATTTTCCAAGATTAGCCGGGTGGAGTTCCAGAGCGGTGATATTACGCTGACACTGACCAACGGCCGGGTCGAGCACGGCAAGTACCTGATGCCAACCACGCAGCCAGCGGAGGCCCGTTTCCTGGGGATTACGGACAAGTATAATCCCTCGAGCGACGATGTCTTCGATTTCTCGGAGCCGCTTTCACATCTAAAGAGCATCGTCTTCCAGCAGTAAGATCAGCCAGCACGTGCCTTGGCATTGCGCGCCATGCTTTGGGTATGGTTCAAAGATTGCATCCACCGCGACGGTTGCGTTGACATCCGTGCAGTGGACGTGCAAAATTAAGGTCTCGAAGGCGAACGCAGGGTTGATCTGGCGTTCCTGTCTGCGCCCGTAGCTCAGCTGGATAGAGCACTTGCCTACGAAGCAAGGGGTCGGGAGTTCGAATCTCTCCGGGCGTACCATCCTTTCACAGTGCAATCAGGTTGTCCGCCATTTAGCTTCTTGCCACGGTGCAACGCAGCACGTTTCAGCCCGAACTAGCTTCGGAGTTTCGAACTCCTGTTTCCACCCGTACAGCATCACGCAGGCCTTCAGAGCGTTTCTCAGCCGGAATACTGAATTGTATTTCCAGCGGCGGGAGTGCAAAGATTGTGAAGCTTGGCATCTGGAACCTGAAATCGGCGTGATAAAAACGGCGCACATTTTACACGAAGAGTGCGCAGGCGCAGTTCTCCAGAGAAAGCCGTTCATGAAAATTGTCAGCATCGGCGAAGTGTTGTGGGACGTCATCGGTGGCGAGGAGCATCTTGGCGGCGCACCGTTCAACTTTGCCGCCCATGCCAGCAGGCTTGGGCACGAGGTCCACTTTATCAGCGCGGTCGGACGCGATGAGCGGGGCGACCGGGTGCTCGAACACATGACCCAAATGAAACTTTCCACCCGCTTCGTTCGCCGTGCGGAAGGTTTACCGACCGGCACCGCATCCGTCATGCTTGATCGCAAAGGCCAGCCGAGCTTCCGCATCGAACATCCGGCCGCGTACGACTTTCCGGAGTTGTCGGCTGCGGACTTTAAGGAACTGTTTTCTCCCGCTCCGGACTGGATTTATTTTGGAACACTTCATCAGATGAGTTCACAGGCCCGTGACGTCACGGGTAAGCTGCTTGCCGCACAAGGTGGCGCGCGGCGCTTTTATGACATTAACCTCCGCCCCTCTTGCTATACGCCGCACCTTGTCCGTGAACTCATGGCACAGGCCACTGTCGTCAAGCTGAATGCCGAAGAGGTGCCCGTGGTCGGCCGTATGTGCGGCTGGTCGCATTCCAACCTGGAAGACTTCTGCCGTAAGTACTCCACTTTTTTTGGCTGGGAAGCTGTATGCGTGACGCGGGGAGCCGAAGGCTGTGCTTTGCTGGTTGGCGAAAAATTTATCAGTGCCCGAGGTTACCCCGTGAAAGTGGTTGATGCGGTCGGCGCGGGTGATGCTTTCGCGGCAGCGTTCCTCCATGGGCTGGGTAGCCAATGGCCTGCCGGGCAGGTGGCGGATTTTGCGAATCGCGTCGGAGCACTGGTCGCCAGCCGCCCGGGCGCCATTCCTCCCTGGACCACTGACGAAATCAAAACGCTGGGCAAGTGACGCGCTGACCTGATATCTTTGCAGGTCTTGAGGTCGAAGCTGATTGGGACCGAGGGCTGAAGTTCAATCCAATATTCAAGCGAATGACATGAAGCTGAGCCGATACCTGATCAAGAGCACCGTTGTGGCGGCGCTGGGCGGCCTTCTATTTGGTTTTGATACGGCCGTAATTTCCGGAACAACGCGCGCACTGACCATCACCTATAGACTCACGCCCGGCCTGTTGGGCATGACGGTGGCCATCGCGCTTTGGGGCGCCATAGTTGGGGCGACGACTGCCGGAATCCCCGGGGATCGGTTCGGACGCCGCAACAGCCTGCGCGTGCTGGCCGGCCTGTACCTGGCTTCGGCGCTGGGCTGCGCTTTCGCCTGGGGATGGTATCCGCTTCTGTTCTTCCGTTTCCTGGGCGGGCTGGGCATTGGCGGCTCTTCCGTCCTGGGCCCGATGTACATCGCAGAAATCTCACCGGCAAAGTGGCGCGGGCGACTGGTTGGCTTCTTCCAGTTCAACATCGTGTTTGGAATTCTGCTTGCTTATTTCTCCAACTACATCATCGCGCTGATGCAGCCTGGCCCGACCGACTGGCGGTGGAAGCTGGGCATTGCCGCCATCCCGGCCGCACTTTTTCTAGGAATGCTGTTTGGGATTCCTCGAAGCCCGCGCTGGCTGGTCGAGAAAAAACGATTGGACGAAGCGCGAACGGTGCTCCTGCAGGTGGGGGAAGAGAATGCCGAGCAAGAACTGAATGACATTCTCGAATCGATGCACCTTGAGCGCAAGAAGGAACCTTTGTTCGCAGGAAAATACCGGCTGCCGATTTTTCTCGCGGTGTCGATCGGCGTGTTCAACCAGCTTTCCGGCATCAATGCCATTCTTTATTATTTGAACGACATCTTTGCGCACGCGGGGTTCAGTGGGCTGTCGGGCGATATTCAGGCCGTAGCCGTGGGCGCCACCAACCTTCTGTTCACGATCATCGCCATGGCGGTGATTGATCGCCTGGGGCGCAAGATGCTGTTGTTGATCGGGTCCGTTGGCATGGCTGCCTGCCTGGCGGGCGTGGCGGTCGTTTTCTTCACCTCGGCGCATGAAAATCTGCTGTTGTGGCTGCTCATCGGCTTCATCGCGTTCTTCGGGTTCTCGCAAGGGGCCGTCATCTGGGTCTACCTCAGCGAGGTATTCCCCAATCGCGTTCGAGCCAAGGGCCAGAGCCTGGGTAGCTTCTCGCACTGGTTCATGAATGCGCTTATCTCGTGGAGTTTTCCCCTGATGGCAGCATCGTCCGGCGCCTATCCGTTCGCCTTCTTTGCCGCCATGATGGTGCTGCAGTTCTTTGTGGTCCTTTTCATCTACCCGGAAACCAAAGGCATCACGCTCGAGGACATGCAAAAGAAGCTGGGGATTGCATAGGCAATCTGCGCAGCGGTTCATCTGCCGGGCAAGGGGGGAATGAACTTGAAACGCAGAGCGTTTTTGAAAACCACAGCGATGGCGGCATTGGGCGCTCCATTGGCAGGCTTCGCGGCGCCTCAAGCCGGCGGTGGCGCGGAACCCAAACGCGTGGCCTTTGGTGGCATTCGAATTGAGTGCAGCACTTACACGCCCATTCTCACCCGCACGGAGGATTTTGCCGTAAGCCGGGGACAGACGCTGGCGGACATGCCGTTCTTCAGCATGTTGAAGAAATATCCTTATCCCTTCCAGCCCACCCTGCTGGCTGACGCCGTGCCCGGCGGTGCGGTGGAAGCGAAGACATATCAGAAGCTGAAGTCTGAATTTCTCGATCGTGTCAAAGCGCTGCTCCCACTGGACGGCCTCTATCTTGCCATGCACGGCGCCATGTCAGTAGAAGGCATGCAGGACGGCGACGGTGACTGGATTGCTTCCGCCCGGGAAGTGGTTGGCAAGGGCTGCCTCATTACCGCCAGCTTTGACCTGCACGGAAGCCTCAGCCATCGAATCATCGACAGTCTGGACATGCTTTCAGCCTACCGGACGGCCCCGCACATTGACCGCGAGGAAACCACGCAGCGCGCCTGCGACATGCTGGTCCGTTGTCTCGATCAGCGTATTCGCCCCACCCTGGTCTGGTCACCCATTCCGGTGCTGATGCCGGGCGAGCGCAGCAGCACGCGCTACCAGCCTGCCAAGCGGTTATGGGCGCAACTGCCCGGCATTAATGCCCAACCGGGCGTGCTGGACGCTTCGCTGTTGGTAGGATACGTGTGGGCCGACGAGCCGAAGTGTACGGCCAGCGCCGTTCTCACCGGCACGCAGCCCGCCGCGCTAAAGAAAGATGCTCTATCGCTCGCGCAGCAATACTGGGACGCTAGAAAGGAGTTCCAGTTCGGCGTGCCCACGGGACCGCTCGATGAAGTCATCGATAAAGCAGTGAGTCTGCAAACGCATCCGGTGGTGATTTCCGATTCGGGAGACAACCCGACCGCCGGCGGTACCGATGATCGCGCGGACGTGCTGGCGGCGCTGCTCCAGCGCCACGTCCGCAGTGTGGTGATCGCCGGCATCTGCGACAAGCCTGCCACCGATGCCTGTTATCGGGCCGGTGCGGGCCGAACCGTCCCGCTTAACATTGGCGCAACCCTTGACCCCAACGCCAGCAAGCCCGTACACGCCAGAGCTCGAGTGCAATTTCTGTCGCACAGGGACGACCCGCTCGGCCGGCAAGCCGTGATTGAGACTGAAGGAATCTCGGTGGTCCTGACAGAGCGGCGGCGTCCTTTCCACTATATCAAGGATTTTACGTCGCTGGGACTCGAACCCACCAGATTCAAGATTATTGTGGTCAAGGCCGGTTATCTGGAGCCTGAAATTAACAAAATCGCCAATCCCAACCTCATGGCCCTCACTGAAGGATCTGTCGACCAGGACATAGTGAACCTAACCAATTACCACCGGATTCCCAGCTATCCCTTCCAGCCGGACCTGAAATGGAAGCCCTTTGTTGTGGTCTCCGCGCGGTCACCGCGAAAGGCGTAGTCGCTGCCTGGGCCAAAACACGCCCGGACAGAGAGAATCACGTCGCCCTCAGAATGAACCGGAACCGCGTGTCCTCTCCAAACCACTGGATATAGTTTGTGCCCCAGGCGTTATTGAACAGGCTGAAGTGAAATCCCTTCGTGATGTCAGGCTGGTCGGTCGAGTAGAAAATCGGCGACCGCTCGCCCAGCGCCACCGCCGGCGCGTCCAGTGTCTCGATCGTAAAACTTCCATGCGAATCTTTGTAGTAGATGCCGCTGGTGACCGCGTGCATGTGACGATTGCCGCCCTTCACCACGTCGAAGGGAGAAATCTGCTGGTCGACTTTATCGAGCGTCCATCCTTGCTGTTCCGGCGCCTTTGGCAGAAAGCTGAGCCACATCGCTTCCGGCAGGCGATTGGCGGCCTTTCCGAGACAGGTGAAGTCCACGTGGGCTGCGGGTTCTGAGTCAGAGAAGAGAAGGTCAAGGTAAATCTGCTTCGGCCAAGCGACTCGATCAGCGCGCTCGGCTTCGGCGTCGGTGATTTGCAGTTCAGTGACAATCCGAAAACCGTCGCCGTCTTTGCCGGCCCAGCACCCGGCCACTCGCGGCAGCCACACGCGACTCTCGGCGCCGAACTTCTCGATGCCAGGCTTGCCGAAGTCCATCGGAGCCCACCACGTCTTCGCAATGATATAGGCGGCGCGATAATCTTCATAGTCCTTCGCCGAAAGGGTCTGATAGGCGAACAATCCCAGCGGATGATCTGCTGAAGCCCAGTCCCGGCCTCCGTCTTTGAGGCGCAGCCGATGGATAGCGCCGGTTTCGGGATCGAGGGCAACAGTGTAATGGGTCGTTTCGAATTCTGAACCTGCGGCGTACGGGCTGAGTCGGGTTCTGTCGGGGGCCTTCGGTTCGAGGGCGCGAAGGCGGGCCAGGGCCTCGCTCCGCAAGGCAGCCGGCAGACTCTGGACCGCCTGGTCAATGTCTTTCCGCTTTTCCGCCCAACTGTCTTCCGCCCATCGAAACCGCGGACCGTCAACCACCCTGGCAAGCGCTTTCGGAGTGTAATGCACGTAATCCTTTAGCCGCTTTGTATCAACTCCCCACGTGTGTTCGGGAGGAAGCAGCAGGTGCTGCAACAGGCGGAGGTCCGTCGAATCGCCAGGTTTGAACTTACCCTCGGCGAGCCACTGCTTGCGCATGCGCATCACTCCACGATACCGTGCCACTTTCACCGGGTCGCTGGCCACCCCGTAAATCCAGGTGTCGCCGATCTCCTGGGTCACCACCGGCAGGTTGGCCTTATAGGGTTCAACGGCCAGAGCGATTTCGCTGAGATTGGCGGCGCTCACTTTTGCGTTGGGGAATTGCTTTCGCAGGCCGGTGTAGATTTTCTTCACTTGCGCGACGGAATGCGGACCAGCGTTGTCGTTTCGAACGTCGATTGCCACCGCCAGGTCCGAGCCCGGGACCTGGAGGACACCGCCGTAGCCATGGTGGTACATCATGGTAATCGACGCGCCCTGGGGCTCCTTCCAGACGAATAGCGGCGGAACTTCGGGCACGGTGCTCGCGCCATTGACTCCAATGTCGAGCAGCTTCACGCCGTTTGCGGCAAACGGCGCCACCAGCCCGCGAGTGTGGCCCGGGACATCGCTCATCTTTGCGCCGACTGTGGACTTACCGAAGCGCCAGTCGAGCGCCCTTGAGATTCCCATTGCGCCTTCGAGCATCGAGCGGTCAAGCATCTCGGTTTCCAGGTTGAAGGGCACGGCGTACCAGGCCATGTCGCCCCTCCCAATCGCCTGTTCGGCCCGCGATTGTGCTGCGCCAGTGAGGTGCTCAAGGTATTCGTAAAGCAGCCAGGAGCCCGTTGACCAAATATAGCGATCGTCACTCCCGTCCCGTAGAGTATTCGCAGTCTGCATGGCGGCAGGATAATACTGATCAAAGTATTTTGCGATGACAGCCGCCTGCGTATTGGTGAAACCCACGTCCAGATGACAGGTGAAGGCGACCAGAACGCGCTTGACCGCGTTGGCAGCCGGCGGCGCAGGGCCCGCAAGCTCGAGCCCGGGGCGGCAGGCCAGCGCTCCGCCCGCAAGCAGCAGATCTCTGATGAATTCCCGACGTTCCACGGTTAGAACTCCACAATGATTTCGCCGTCACGCGGACTCGGTCCCGGCGGCCATCAGTATAGTTCAGCCCTGGCCAGTTTTCATCAAGCGGTTGTGCCACGTGGAAGCGAATCGCTGTGATATCCATCGATCGTATCACGGCACTACGCCGAGGGGCCGGGGCTTTCGGGATATGAAATTCGCCCCTCCTTTACTTCGGCGAACGACGTCAGCGTGTGCTCCCGGACTTGAGTGGCGCTGAGGATATGCCTGACGTGGATACCCCGCACGACAAGCGCGTCTGCGATCAGCGAGCGATGGCAGCGCCACGGGACAGCCTCAGCACACATGAAAGCTGCTGGCCGCGCCGAACCCAGTTCTATCAGTCGCTCCAGTCCCTTCTCGAATTCTGACCCGCGCATGTAGTCGGCGAAACCGCGGAAGGATGCGTTCCTCCATCCCGTGTTGACCGAATCGCGCGTCGCGCGTCGCAACCCGCCCAGCGTGGCAAGGTGGGCGTATCGGATTTGAGCTTCGCGGAGAGCCTGCGGGAGGCTATCGGCGTTGTACTGCGGGTTCTTGCGCGAACGGGGAATGGTGCGGACGTCCACAAGCTGCTTGATTCCGTGGCCGTGCAATAATTCGAGGAATGCAGGCAGCGCGCGGGTCGAATGGCCAATCGTGTAGATAACCAGCGGCTCTTGCTCCATGGTTGCCGCGTGTCCGCCTTTCATGACCATACTGCTACTGGAAAAACCAATTCAAATCATACTAACATTTGGGGAGGGCCACATTATGCCGCAACCTTTGGTGGGCCAAATCGTACCGGAATTCACCTTGCTTTCTACAGCGGGAACGTGGGTTCGGGTGTCCGATTACCGGGGCAAGCGCAATCTGATTCTGATTTTTTGCGGGGCGGGTAACTCGGCATCAGTTCGATGGGTGGTGCGCCTGGTTTCAGAGCTGTACGCGGAGTTTGCAGCCGAAGAGGCGGAAGTCTTCGCCCTGGTCCACGGCGCTGGCGATGAGGCTGAAGACCTCGAGCGCAGTTGCAACCCGTTGTTCCCCGTTCTTCCGGACAAAGAGAGGCGTGCCCACGAACTTTTCGGGGTCCGATCATCGGAGCGGCATTGTTTCCCGGCCGTTTGCGTCATTGACCGCTTCGGCGAACTACGCGATGTGTCTCGCCCGGCAGAATCGCAGCGTTCGAGTTTCGCGCGCGATATTCTCGAATGGGTCCGCTACATCAATCTGGAATGCCCTGAGTGAGGCGTCTCAGAGTGGCCCACATAGGATATGTGGGCGCGACGCGAGCGCCGGGAAGTGACTTTAGTCATGGGGATAATTCCCGGAATGCTTCATGCTTAAGCAGGACGAAATTCAGATACCAGACTCGGCTGAAGGCGGTCTGGAATAGGGAGCAGACGAACATGGAAATCGATGCAAGCAGGACGGTAAAAGAAATCGTGCTCGAAATACCCGCCTCCGTGCCCGTTTTCGAGCGGTTGGGCATTGACTACTGCTGTGGCGGCGACAAGAATCTGGAAGACGCATGTCAGGCGGCCGGCCGGCCTGTGCGGGAAGTTTTGCAGTCGCTTGAAGCCGCCAGGAGCGCAGCCCCGGCCGACACCGGGGCCACCGACTGGGGCCAGGAGCCGCTGGCAAACTTGATGAACCACATTGTGCAAAGGCATCACACTTTCTGCCGGCAGGAGGTCTCGCGCCTCGAACCTCTGCTCGCAAAAGTCAGCCAAGTGCACGGACAGAATCATCCCGAATTGCACCTCGTCCGGGGCCTGTTTTCGGGACTGAGCAGGGAACTTCTGATGCACTTGGTGAAAGAAGAACAGACCTTGTTTCCTTACATTGCACGGCTGGAGGAGGCGCTGACCCAGGGAAAATCCTTTCCCCGGCCGCCGTTCGGGACCGTTCAGAACCCGGTGCGGATGATGGTGCTTGAGCATGACAACGCGGGCGCCGCGCTGCTCGAAATGCGCAAGCTAAGCGGGGATTACCGGCTCCCGCCGGATGGCTGCGACAGCTACCGAGTGCTTTACGTAGGACTAAGGGCCTTTGAGAGCGACATGCACCAACACGTCCATCTTGAGAACAATATTCTTTTTCCACGCGCCGTGGCCTTGGAAGACACGGCCGCCTTGGCAGAAAAGCGTGCCGGTGATTAGCGGGCCAGGGAAATCGTTCTGACCATCAGGTGCATGGCGGACCGGCCGCAAGAGCATGAAACGGCCGTGCGAGCCCTACCTGCGGTCCAGATGCCGAGCCACAGTATGGAACTTCTTACGCTTACTCACAGCGGCTACCCACGCATAGGCGACAGCGCCGACGAGCAAGCGCTGCGCCGCACAATCGCGCAGCATGATCGCGGCGAAAGGACTGACGCCGATGTTCGCGCCGCCGAAAATCAGCTCGTATTGCTCGCCCTAGAGGACCAGCAGAAGGCGGGCATCGATATCCTTACGGATGGACAAATCCGATGGAACGACCCGGTTTCCCACCTTGCCGGAAAACTCCAGGGTGTACATACCAACGGTTTGCTGAGGTTTTTTGATACGAATTTCTACTTTCGTCAGCCGCTTGTTCGCGGAAGAATCGAACAGACCCAGCCGCTTATTGTAGAGGAGTTCCAGTGGGCGGCGCACAGGTCGATACAACCCGTCAAGCCGGTCGTGACAGGACCATACACGCTCGCAAGCCTGTCAATCTGTGACAACGGATCGGCGAACAAAGACGGTCTCATTATGGGTTATGCCCAGGCGCTGGCGGCGGAAGTTGCCAGACTCGCTTCTTCGGGAGCGAAGCTGATCCAAGTGGATGAGCCGGCCCTGCCGAGGCATCCGCGCGACATGGCGTTGGCTCGTGAAGCCCTCGGTCTGATTGCATCTCGAAAAGGACAGGCGGAACTCGCGCTGGCCGTGTATTTTGCGGATGCGGCGTCTGTCTATGTCGAACTTCAAGCCTTTCCCGTTCAAACGCTCGTTCTGGATTTTACGTACAGCCCCGAACTTCCGCACGTGATTGAGAAGGAAGGCAGTACGAAAGCAATCGGATTTGGCGTGCTTGACGGGCGGAATACAAGGCTCGAAGACCATGCCTCGACGGCGCGCAGCATCGAGCGTATGCTTGCGCGCGTCGAGGCGGAGCGAAGTTATTTGACCACGTCTTGCAGTCTTGAATATCTCCCGCGTGACCGGGCGCGGTTGAAGCTCCGGCATTTGACTTCGCTCAAGAAGTCCATCCTTGGCGAGGCGCCATGAGCCGCTCCAAACTAAGTGAACTGAGGGTCGATCTGCCCCTGCTGCCCACCACGGCGGTCGGAAGCCTTCCCAAGCCGGAAGCTCTTCTCAAAGCCCGCGCGGATTTCGCGCGAGGAAATATCTCCCACGAAGAGTTAAGGGAGGCCGAAAGGGCGGCAGTCAAATGGTGGATCCGAAAGCAGGAAGAACTGGGTTTGGATGTCCTTGTGGACGGTGAGATGTATCGCAGTGACATGGTCGCCTATTTTGCGGAACACCTTTCGGGGTTTGAAGGCGGCGGTCTGGTGCGCTCTTACGGCAACCGCTATTATCACAAGCCAATCATTGTCGGCGAGGTGATACCAGGAGACCCGATAACCGTGGAGTGGTGGAGCTATGCACAGGGCCTGACAGCGAGGCCTGTCAAGGGCGTGCTGACCGGACCCTACACGCTCATGGATTGGTCGTTCAATGAGTTCTACCCCAGTCGACGTGAGGCTTGCCTGGCGCTCGCTGCGGCGGTGCGCCAGGAGGCCGAAGGCCTGATCGGTGCAGGATGCAAGATTGTCCAAATCGACGAGCCCGCAATTTCTGCTCGGCCAGAAGAACTGGCTCTGGCAATCGAAGCGATGAAAATTGTGACCTCCGATTTACCCGCGTACTTCATCACCCATATTTGCTACGGGGACTTTGAAAGCATTTATCCCAAGATGCTCGACCTGGGCGTTGACAATTTCGATCTCGAAATGTCAAACAGCCGGGCCGGCCTGCTCCCGCTTTTCAGAAAGACGCCCTTCACCAAAGATATCAGCTACGGCGTCGTGGATGTTCACTCGCATCTGGTCGAGGGCCCCGCGGTTGCTGAGGAACGACTGAGGCACGGTCTTGAGGTTTTGCCTCTCCAGAATGTCTGGGTGGACCCGGATTGCGGCCTGAAGACTCGAACCGTCGAAGAAGCTATTGCCAAGCTGAAGTCAGTCGTCCAGGCAGCGAAAGCGCTACGAGGATATGGCGGCCAAATTTCTACTCCAACCCGTTCATCCTTTTCGCCTTGACCTGACCGCGTGGGCGCTCCAGCGACGGCCAGGCAATCTTATTGATCGCTGGGACGGCGCGGTTTACCGGCGTGTGTTGACGGTTGACGGCAGGACATTTGAGATTGCGGTCAGCCAGGCGGGTGAGGCCGCAGGGACCCTGGGGGTAACCATTGCAGGAAACTCTCTCCGGCGGGGAACGAAGCAAAGGACCAGGGAACTGGTGGTAAGCGCGCTCGGTATTCGGGTTGACCTGAGCGGCTTTTACCGCATGACGGAAAACCACTCGAGACTCAAATTCCTGGCGCAAAGCTTTCGGGGGTTGAAGCCGCCGCGATTCTTTTCGGCCTACGAAGGACTAATCAACGGAATCGCTTGCCAGCAGTTCAGCCTGTCGCTGGGCATCCAACTGCTCGGCCGGCTGGCGCGAAGTTTCGGCCCTTCGGTGGATAACGGTGGTTCGGTGAATTATGGGTTTCCGCTTCCGGCGGATTTGGCAAATGCCAAAGTGGCAGAAATCAAGAAACTCGGTTTCAGCCTGCAAAAGGCCCGAGCCATGGTTGAAATAAGCCGTGCAATTGTGGAAGGCCGGCTTGACCTTGATGCGCTTGCGGCAGAAGGCGACGATGAGGCACTACGCCGGCTCGAGGAGCTTCGAGGAGTTGGACGCTGGACGGCGGAGTACACTCTATTGCGAGGCATGGGGCGCTGGCATATCTTTCCTGTGGATGATCAGGGAGCGCGCAACGGCCTTGCCCGCTGGCTTCATTTGCGGAAGCGGCTCGATGCCGCGCGGACGCAACGGATCCTCGAGCAGTGGCACCCTTACGGCGGGCTCATTTATTTCCATATGCTCATGAACGGCTTGAACGAGGCGGGATATCTGGGTGGGACACTGTTGGAGGAAGGGTGAATCGCCTGCATCAATGGCTGTGCTGGTCGGCCCTCTGGCGAAGAGCGATTCGTGACCCCGATCCTCCTTACAGCCCGAACTTTACTTTGTCGGTGCGGCGGGGGCGGTTGTGCCAAATGTCTTTCTACGCCGCGAACTCAGGAAGGCCAGCAGGTCCGAGAGCTGCTGTGGCGAAATATTTCCGTGGTAAGAAGGCATGTTTTGCGCGCCGCTGTAAATGCGGGTTTCCATTTGCGCAGGCGTCATCCGATCACCGGCGTAGGTAAGGTCCGGGCCGCGAATGCCTCCGTAGCCTGAGATCGTATGGCAAAACTCGCATCCCTTGTCATAGAAGACTTTTGCTCCGTCTGCAACAGGACCGCTCGTCGCGCCAACCACAGAAGCCGGCAAAGGTGGGGCTTCCATACGAGGCGACCACGGTGCCACGTGGCCTGCCCTTCCGAAATAGGCAATCATGAACACAATGAAAGCGACGAATCCGAATGCCCATGGGCGCTTCAACGGACTGCGCTCGCCTTTAGCAGAAATCAGCGGCAGCAGAATGAGCACTGCGATAAACAGCAGCGGGCCGAGAATGATCACATAGTTTTCCGACCAGCGCGGGATCAGGGTGAGAACGGCGTAATACCAGAGGAAATACCAGTCCGGGCGAGGAGAAGCTTCAATGATGCTGGGGTCCGGAGGCTTTCCGAGGACCGCGGGCCCAATGATAGCAGCCAAAATAACAATCGTGATAATGACAAGCGTTCCGAAGACGGCGTCGCGCCAGGCCGCGTCCGGCCAGAAGGGCACACCTTCACGGTGGAGCAGTTCAGCGTACCACTTGCGATAGGTTTTCGGTTCAACCGGGTTTCCCGCCTTAGGCGGTTCTGAAATGCCGTTTCGAATCACGAGGTACAGGTGGAAGCCGAGAAAGCAGAAGATCAGTGCCGGAATGAAAAAAACATGGAGAGCAAAGAACCGGCTGAGCGTCGCCCCGCCCGCCGTATCGCCGGCAAGGATGAAATGCCCAAGCCAGTTGCCGATGAAAGGCGTACGCCCCGCTTGTTCCGCGGCGATGACGACCGTCCAGAAACCCGTCTGGTCCCAGCGCAAAAGCTGCCCGGTGAAGGCCATCCCAAGCGTAAGGAAAAGCAGCGCTACGCCTGTGAGCCATCCCATCTGGCGAGGGTATTTGTAAGCCCCAAACAGGTAAACGCGGATGGCGTGAATTCCGATAAGAATGATCATCGCCGAGGCGCCGAAATAATGAATGCCGCGGACGATGCGGCCGAATCGCGTGCTGTCGATGAAGACCAGGGTATGGTAGGCCTGCCCTGCGGAGGGCACATACGCGCTGGACAAGGAGATGCCGGTGACGATCTGCACGATAAAGACAAGGAGCGTCGCGCTTCCCAGCACGTAGAACCACGCCGACTTTCGAGCATGGGGCACGGGATGTTTGGCCAGTGGGACCAGCCAGCTCGAAACACCGGTGGTTTCGTCAAACCAGTTCCAAATGCGTTGAACGATCCGCATGAAAGGTCCTCACTTAAAACGCTAGGTGGTGATGGGCAGCGGGCTCGTCAGGATCTGTACCTCGCCGTTCTGGACCCGCACCGGATACTGCGTCAGAGGCTTGGGAGGCGGTCCCGAAGCCACCGTGCCGTTGGCATAGAAGACGCCGCCGTGACACGGACACATAAAAAGGCCGGCACTCTGCAACCAGCGGATCGGGCAGCCCAAATGCGTGCAGTCCACCGAGAAGGCGATGAACTGGCCGTCGCTCACGCGCCGCAGCCAGGCCGCAGTCTGTGCCGTGACGCCGGCCCACGGCAGCGGCGAAGGGTCCAGGAACGCCACGTTCACCGTGCTTCCGATCTGGAAATCCTCGAGTTTCCCTACGGTACGCCAGACGCTCGGGACTTTGCGAAGGCCGAGCAGGAATGCCACGCTCGGGACGGCTACGACAATGCCTGCGATCGAGCCCATCAGCACAGTCAGCCGCGACAAGAACCGACGTCGGTTTTGTTCACAGGGCTTGGCCTCCGGTTCCTGGAAGGGAGTGGTATTCATCTCGATGCCTCCTCGAGTTTTGCCGGCCCGCGACGTGTGCGGCGGTTCCACATCACGACCTGATAGGGCCGCCACAGGTACTTGACGGGGAACATGATGAGGTGAACCAGTCGCGAAAATGGAAATAGAAGAATGATCGCGAAGCCGAGAACAAAATGAAGTTTGACAAAACCTGGTAGTGCAACGACCGTGCTCATGTCGGGACTCAGTTTCGCCAGAGACCAGAACCAGGGGACAGCAGTCCTGAGATACCACAGGCTGCCCCAGCGGTAGAAAATTGCGATGATCAGACCTGAGGCGACCTGTACCAGAAAGAATCCCAGAACAATCCCGTCTACATAAGAGGTAACACGGCGGACGCGAGAACCGGTCGGCAGCCGGCGGACGATCAATACGATCAAGCCGAAGAGCGCGTAGAAAGCCAGCGCCATACCTGTGAGTTCAAGGATGAGCAGCCGGATTCCGCTTCCCAGGAGCCACTCCGCAGCTCCTGGAAAAAATGCCGCAAGCAAATGCGCCAACAGGATGAGTGTAATGCCGTAATGCCAGGGCACCGAGCCCCAAAAAAGCTTGTGGTTTTCGAGGAGCTGCGAAGACAGGCTCGAATAGCTGTAGGGTCGCGCGCGCCGGCGGTAGAGGCCAACGCCGATCGCCAGAACCCAGGCAAGATAGGGAAAAGCAATAAACCAGAAAGCGTCCAATTTCGCCTCTCAAGTTTCTCAGCGTGGCTCTCGAGGGGTGGGTCCGAGATCCGCCCCTACGCTCGCAGCCGTTGCCGCATTTTTCAATTTGGCAAGAAGCGACTGGAAGGCCGGTACATAAGGACACGCCCCGGTCATCTGCTGCAAAGCTGAGAGAATTCGAGTAACGCCGGGAACGAGGCAATCCTCAACGAGGGCCTGAGTTTCATCCTCATCGCGGAGCGAGTCCAGAAGTCGCAGGACGAGGCTGAGATGGTCGGGCAACTCGGCGCCCGTCGGCACCTGCGCGCGGTCCATGCGCTCTTTCAATCGAGCCATAAAAATGTTCCGGCGCACATCCTCGCCAAAAAGATGGCAGCCAAGGTTCGGCGTACAATCAGGATGCAGATCGAAGGAAGAGGTGTAAATTTCCTGAAGCTGCGCCAGGGTCATGCAGCTCAAAGCTTCCTCAAATCGCTGAATGGGCGGCGCAGCCTCAGAATGGTTTGCGGCGGTCCGGCGAGAAAGCTCACGCAGTTGGGAAAAGACGGCTGGAGTGGGGTAATCCAGCACGTCTGCATAGAGGCTGTAGATTCCGATCATTCTTAATAAGACCTCAAGCCGCCTGGAAACAATAAACGCGTCATGTCCTCACAGCCCGCGCGAGGGCAACTGCACAAAACCCGCGCCCCGCTCTTCCTGAAACTCATGCGGGTCCACGCCCATCTCGATCGCCACCTCGCGCAACATGGGAGGGATGACGAACATCTCATCGAAGCTTGCAAGCGCCGTGAGGCGGTAAATATCCTCGACCTCCTCCGGCGTCAGTCGCGCATCTTCCAAAGCCTGCGCCGCCTTTTCCATTGGGATGTCGCCCACGGTCTCGGCGCGTTTGAACATACGTCCGGCAAGCAGCTTTTTGTACACGGCAACCACCATCGCCTCATCGCCCGCCGCGAACAGGCTGGCCAGATAGCGGATCGGAAGCCGCGCGCTTTCGAGCGAGCTGAAAAAGTCCTTATCGAGCTCGTAGTGTCCCTGCTGGCTCAAAGTGGCCGTCACGGGCAGCAAGGGCGGCACGTAGAAGAGCATAGGCAGGGTCCGCCATTCCGGGTGAAGCGGCAGCGCGAGCTTCCATTGTTTTACGTATTTGTAAACGGGAGACCTCTGGGCTGCTTCGATGACTTTCCGGTCCATGCCGCGGGCCATGGCCTGGCGGATGACCTCGGGATCGAAAGGGTCCTGAATTATTTCGCGCTGGGCTTCAACGAGGTCGCAGTCTGGCTTGGACGCCGTTTCTTCAATCCGCTCCGCGTCATAGAGCAAGACACCAAGGTAGCGGATTTTGCCCACGCACGAGTGCATGCAAGCCGGCGCCTGGCCGGTCTCGAGCCGCGGATAGCAGAGGATGCACTTCTCGGCCTTTCCTGCCTCCCAGTTGAAATAGACCTTCTTATACGGACAACCCGAGACGCACATTCGCCAGCCCTGGCATTTCTCCTGACTCACCAGCACGATTCCATCCTCGCCGCGTTTATAGATGGCCCCGGTTGGGCAGGCTGCAACACAGCTTGGGTTGAGACAGTGGTTGCAGATGCGCGGCAGATAGAAAAAAACGAGCTGCTGCATTTCAAAAAACTGCCGCCTCTCGTCTTCATTCATCACTTTCTGCAGGTTAGGATCGTTGGCGGCGTAGATGGGCGAACCACTCAGGTCGTCATCCCAATTTGGCCCAGCCTCGATCTCCATATCCTCGCCCGTGATCATCGAGATGGGTCTGGCGACGGGCTGGTCGTTCCCCTGCCGGGCGTCAATTAAATCCTTGTAACGGTAGGTGAAGGGCTCGTAGTAATCATCGAGCGTCGGCAAGCGCGGATTGAAGCTGATATTCACAAGCTCCGTGGGTCGGCTACCCAGCTTGAGCCGGAGCTTCCCGTCTTCCAACGTCCATCCGCCGTGGTACTGATCCTGGTCTTCGTATAAAGTGGGATACCCTGTCCCCGGCTTGGTCTCAACATTGTTCCACCACATGTATTCCGTTCCGGGGCGGTCAGTCCAGAGATTCTTGCACGCCAGGCTGCACGTGTGGCAGCCGATGCATTTGTCGAGGTGGAACACCATCGAAACTTGGGCGCGAACATCCATAGATTGCTCTCCTCAATCCCATTGCGGCTTGCCTTCGAGCTTGTGGACAACCACGTAGGTGTCCCGGTCGGAGGCGGGCGGGCCATAATCATTGAAGCGATACGAATGCTGTGCGTAGCCGCCGGCGATCAATACCGGCTTCAGGCGCATCCGGGTCACGCTGTTCGTGCCTCCGCCCCGGCGGTGGTTCCGGGTCGGAGATTTCGGAAAAGCGATGGTGCGTTCGGGCGCGTGATAGAAAATGCACAGCCCGCGCGGAATCCGGGCGCTGACGACGGCTCGGGTGACGATGACGCCGTTGTCGTTTAAAGCCTCGACCCAGTCGTTATCCTCCACGCCGATTTCGCGCGCGTCTTTGTCGTTCAGCCAGAAAGGCTCGACGCCCCGCGAAAGGGTGAGCATACGGAGGTCGTCGTAATAGGTGGAATGGATGTGCCACTTCCCGTGCGGTGTGATGCAGCCGAGCACCAGCGATCGCGGTCCGGCCGGAGTTTTGACCAGGCTCAGGGTGTTTTCCATGCTGATCCGCGGCTTGAACGTCGGGAAGGATTCACCAAAGGCGAGATAGGCTTCGTGATCAAGGTAGAAGTGCTGACGGCCGCTGAGCGTCCGCCAGGGGACAAGGCGCTCCACGTTCATTGCATATCCCGTGTAAGCCCTGCCGTTGTTGACAATCCCCGACCAGCACGGGCTGGTCAGAATGCGCCGAGGCTGGCGAATCAAGTCATCAAAGCTATACCGGATTTGGCGCTGGCCTTCCGCGAGGTCGGCAAGCCGAAGCCCGACTTCGCGTTCCCTTGCCTTGAAGCCGCGATAGGCCATCTCGCCGTTGGTTTCCGGAGCGAAGAAGAGTATGGCGTTGGCTGCGTCCCGCGCATCGGCCAGCGAGGGATACTTGTTCGCATTCCACTCATAGGCTGGGACAGTCTTCGCAAACTCGTCATAGAGTTCACCAACCGGGATTTCGATGCCGTGGTCCTCCAGGCCGTGCTGCTTGATTCCCGGCCCGAGCGAATTAAACTTGTGAAACAAGTTGGCGTAGTCGCGTTCCACCACATGAATGTGGGGCATGGTCCGGCCAGGCACGGGTTTGCACTCGCCCTTGGACCAATCCAGTACCCTCGGCTGCGCAATCTCGTCCGGCGTGTCGTGAAGCAATGGCGTCATGACCACGTCGAAGAATGGCTTCGGGAAGTGCGCTCGCGCGAGTTCGCTGGTCTTCTCCGCGAGGCCCCGGAAAATGTCCCAGTCGCTTTTCGATTCCCAGCAAGGAGGCACCGCCGCGCCCAGCGGATGAATATACGAATGCAGATCGGTTGTGTTCAGGTCGTCTTTTTCATACCAGCTCGCGGAGGGAAGAACAATATCGGAGTAAAGCGCGGAGGTGTCCATACGGAAATTCAGGTCCACCACCAGATCGAGCTTGCCCTGGAGCGGGGCGTCGCGCCATTTGATTTCCCGAACAACATCGTGCGCCACTTCATCGGCAATGGCGTTACTGTGGGTCCCAAGATAGTGCCGGAGAAAATATTCGTGCCCCTTTGCGCTGGTGTGCAGCGCGTTCGCTCGCCAGATCAGCCACACTCGCGGCCAGTTCTCAGGCGAATCAGGGTCCTCGACAGAGAAATGAATTTTACCGGAGCGCAACTGCTCCGCCACCCATTCGCTGACTTCCTTGCTGGTCGTCTTGCCTTCTGCCCCAGCTTCGCGGGCAAGTTCGATGGGATTGCGATTGAATTGCGGATAGAAGGGCAGCCACCCCATGCGAACGGCAGCGGCCTCAAGGTCCATAAAGTGTTCGCGAGCAAACGGGCCGTCCTGGGGATGAAAATCCGGGAAAGACCCTTCGTACCGCCACTGGTTGCTGTGGACATAATGGAACGAGGGCCCGTTCTGTAAACGAGGCGGGCGGCTCCAGTCGAGCGCCATGGCCAGTGTGCTCCAGGAGGCCGCCGGCGTTACCTTTTCCTGGCCCGTATAATGATTCAGTCCGCCCCCGTTCACACCCACGCACCCGCAGAGCATCAGCGTCGTGATGCCCGCGCGGTAGTTCAGATTGGCGTGATACCAATGATTGACGCCCGACCCGACGATGATCGTGCACTTTCCCTTTGTCTTTTCCGCCGTGGTGGCGAATTCCCGGGCGAGTTGAACAACCGTCTCTCGCCCGACCCCACTGAATTTTTCCTGCCAGGCTGGCGTATACGCCATGCCCTCATCGTCGTAACTTGACGGATACTCGCCCGAGAGCCCCCGGGGGACCCCAAATTGGGCCATCAACAAGTCAAAAACCGTGGCAACCGGAATAACGCCTTCGGTGGTCTGAAGGTTGCGAACTGGCACACCGCGCTCGAACGTCTGGTCGGCGCCGAAGTCGAGGAATTTCACCTGAACGACTTCGTCGTGTTGCCCCAGCAGGCTGAGTTGCGGGTTTATTTCCGATCCGTCCAGAGCGTCTTTCAGTTCCAGGTTCCACTTGCCCTTTTGCGACTGCCAGCGGAAGCCAATCGCTCCCTGCGGCATTCGCGGCTCTCCACTGGGCCCGTCGAGAACCAGCAGTTTCCATTCGCCGTTTTCCGCCTCTTGATACCTTTCGAGCTCCTGCGCGCGAAGAAATCCCGCCGCGGTGTAAGCATTCCCGGCCTTTTCGAGCCTGACCAGGAATGGAGCGTCCGAAAAGCGCTTTAAGTAATCCACAAAATAAGGGACCTGGCGGTCAACGTAGAATTCCTTCAGGACCACATGGTTCACCGCCATCCAGAGCGCCCCGTCCATACCCGCATTTACCGGAATCCACCAATC
Source organism: Terriglobia bacterium (assembly GCA_035712365.1). Classification (NCBI taxonomy): domain Bacteria; kingdom Pseudomonadati; phylum Acidobacteriota; class Terriglobia; species Terriglobia bacterium. The sequence continues at coordinate 216,422 of DASTAW010000008.1, read as the reverse complement.
CGCATGCTTCGACACCTGGCTGAAGTCAGGCGAGAAGACAACAAGCTTCGCCCCATGATGCCGGGCCTCGACCACGAAATGGGCATCCGGCGTGCGCGTCATGTTCAGGTTACTGCCTTCGGCCACGATGTATTTGCTGTTGAACCAGTCGGCGCTTTCGGCCACGTCGGTTTTCTCGCCCCAAACCTCGGGCGATGCGGGTGGAAAATCGGCGTAGAGATCATAAAAACTCAAGAGCACGCCGCCGAAAAGCTGAAGAAATCGCGAACCTGCCGCGTAACTCAACATGGACATGGCGGGAATGGGCGAAAAGCCAATCACGCGGTCGGGGCCATATTTTTTCGCCGTGTAAATCATGGACGCGGCGATGATTTCGAGGCTTTCATCCCAGCTGGCCCGGCGGAATCCGCCTTTGCCCCGCGCCGCCTGATATTTGCCGCGCATCTCTTCGTTCTCAACAATCGAGGCCCAGGCTTCGACGGGGTCCTGATGCCTTGCGCGCGCTTCGCGCCAAAAGTCCATCAGCACGCCGCGCAGATAGGGATACTTGATACGGAGGGGGCTATAGATGTACCAGGAATAGACGATCCCGCGCTGGCACCCGCGAGGTTCATAAAGCGGCAGGCCGGTTTCGAGCTTGGGGTAATCGAGCGCCTGCATTTCCCAGGTGACGATTCCGTTCTTGACGTAAACCATCCACGAGCACCCGCCCGTGCAATTCACACCGTGCGTGCTGCGGACTACCTTGTCGTGCTGCCAGCGGTTCCGGTAGAACTCCTCCCAGAGGCGCGTCTCGGGATTCATGATGTCTTTGATCCAGCTCATGTTTCGGACTCTCCCTGAGTGCGAGCTTTTTCCAGCAGCCTCTCTCTTACCGACCGCAAGCGGTCGCGCCAGACAAATCGCGTAATCACCAGCAGAGCGCAAAACCCGAGAAAGCCCGCCAGCGCCACGACCGCGGTATTCGAGCGCGGCTGGGGCTCGGCTGAAGCCTCCTGGAAAAAGGTCAGCAAATCGGACTGTTCCTCCGGCGTCAGCGGACGACGATCGTAAATGGCTGTCATCGCCGGGAAGAACAGCGTCTTCAGGGCTGCGGCTGTGCCTTCGGGGCCGAGTTTGCGATAGGCAGGGGTGAGGTTGGGCCCCAGCGTTCCGCCGCTGGGAAAGGCGAGACCCGCGATACTGTGGCAGGAGGAGCACGGCGGCCCGCCATTTCGAAAACGAACCTGGCCGGCAAAGAGCACTTTGCCGCGGCCTACCGAGCCAAGGGGGAGCGTTTCCTCCGTTAGAGCTGGTGACTGAACGTTTGCTGACGGGGCGGGAGGTTGGGCCTGGACTCCCCAGAGAGGCGAAAGGGCCGAGGCCAGCACGACGATTTCCATCGCCAGGACCGGCCATCGCACAAGGGCTGCAGCGCTTACCGCACGTTTGCCGTCGGACGTGGCCGCGCCGAGAGACACTTGAGTGCGTGAATAACGCATCGCATCGCGATGCATTTTCACGCCGATTCTCTCGATTGTCGGCCTATACATCCTTTTCACCCTGCTCTCTTGATCCTTCCATTTTATGGCGTCGCCAAGTGGATCGCAACGAAAGCTTTCGGTACTTCACTCCAGATATCCCTTGACGGCTGCAACCGGGCTGACCGCGACAGCTTTCCGGAACGAGCGAACCAGCGAATCCGCCAGCCCCGCGAACGTCAAAAGCCAGGCGGCCAAAGCGATGTAGATGAAATACCTCGGAATCAGAAATAAAAATGGTAGGTTGACTGCTTCCGCCAGGCGATACGTACAGGCGGTGTACATGCCGAGCGGGAAGACCGCCCCCCAGAAAAGCGGGTCGTAAGCAAGCTTGAATTTCTTATAGACGTGCCGCCAGAAACCAAGGATGAAAAGCATGGGAATCCACCACGTTGCCGTGGCCCAGAAAAGCACAGTAAGGCCCTTGAGAAACGGCAGGAGGCTGGCGAGAAACGGCGCTTGATCTGCGTTCAGGACCAGCAAAGCTCCCGCCAAAGTCGAAATCGCCATCGCGCCCATGTTGATCCAATAGGGCGGCATCAAGTCGGAGGGCAAGAACTTGAAAAACGTGTACCTGTAGAAAATCAGCGAGATCAGCCAAATGTAAAGCATCCCGCCACAGAGCCAGAAGGCGAGCGAGACGAAAAGGACCAGATCGTGATGGCCCGCAAAAGCGGGCAGGAGCAATGTTGCCAGCGCCGAGACCGCCTGCGTTGCCACGACTGTGACAAGCCAACCGCCGTTGATTCCCCGGTCGAGAGACGGTTTTTGTTCTTTGACGGTATAAGCCGTGAACACGCTATAGGTGAACAGCGCCCATAACACCAGCGACAAAACCCAAAGGACCTCCGCCACACGGTAACGGTTGAAAATTACGATGAGCTGGCTCCCCAGGATGCCGGTGGCGGCGACCAGCGTGAAGTATCCGACACCACGATTGTGGTCAATCAAATCCGCAAACATCTCGCGAGGAAAACAGGCCAGCCGGACAATCGTCAGACACCAGAGGACGATGTATGCTGCAACGTTAATCCGCGCCAGGACCCGGCCAAAGGGCCCCATGCCCAGGAGGTGCAATGCAATGGCTATGATCCCGGTGGCCATCACCATCGCAAAGTAGGCCGGATTGAGCCATCGAATGCTGTCGCGAAGATGCTGCCAGGCCGCTACCACCGATGGCAATCCCTTCATATCAGTCGCCTCCCAATCCGAGGGGGGCCGTCCGCACCTGCTCGAAACCTGGGGCCGTGCGCGCTCATTAGAGACAATCCTGCCACAGAGCAGCGCACCGGCCAAGGCTTGCCGCGGGTCTTCACACCTTGGCCATCTGGACGCGCCAAACTTCCGGCCCCTGTTCGAGATAGTCGTACTTGAATTTTCCTTTCTGGATGAAGTCCAGCTCGAAAAGGACCGGTTTCGGATCATGATCTGCCACCAGTATAAAGGCCTGGCCGGGCCGTAGCGCGTTATAAGTCCTGAAAATGAGCGGGTGCCTCTGGATGTGCCTGACCTCCCGCACATCAAGGGTTGAAGTAATTTCTGGGGCCGCGTTCGCTGTGCTCATAATGCTCCTTTTCGAGTTATTGGGGAAGTCAAGAACCGTATGCCCGAGGTCACACAGGCCAACCTGGCACGGTGGTTGCCTCCCTTTGTCCCAGTCCATGTTGAGTGCGCGCGGCCGGACCAGATATGACCAAAGTCACAGTGAACGTGACAAAAGTCATTGGCGCCGCTTGGGACGCGGTCCTAACCTGCTTGTGTGGGGTGGCATCCTCGGGGACGAGAATGTTGGGCGCCGCTCCAGGCAAACTCTGGCGGTGATGTGCACCAATTCAGGCGTGCGGCCGTTGCCAAATTTGGGAAGGAATATGACCAGGAAAATCGAACCATCAACCAGCGTCGCGGAAATTATCCGGTTTTGCCCTTCGGCCAGAAAAGTCTTTGATCGCCACGGGCTGCATGGCTGCGGCGGCGACCACGGTCCGGCGGAGCCCCTGGAGTTTTTCGCCAGGGTCCATGAGGTGGACCTCGAAGCGTTGCTTCAGGATCTGAATGCGGAGATGTCCATATCTTCGGGGCCCTACGTCTATCACGAGACTCTGGCGGATTATATTTATCGCCGCTTCTTCAAGGCGGGAATCGCCATTGTGCTCAGCCTGGGCGCAACGTGGGGGGTTATTTCACTCATGCGGATTTCGCTTGGCAAGACGCTGCTTCAAACCGCGCTCCTGCCCGCCATTCACGCCCATGCCCATGCGATGATTTTCGGATGGGTCGGTCTGTTCGTGATGGGCTTTGCATACCAGTCTTTTCCGCGATTTAAGAACACGACCCTGTGGCGGCCCGAGTTGGCGAACTGCACGCTCTACCTGATGCTGGGCGGAATCCTGCTACGCGCGGCTGCCGATATGTTACAACACGGGCCGTGGGCGCTTGGCTTGGGCGGGATTTCAATCGCCGCAGAAGTAACAGCCATCGCCCTATTCATAACAATTATCCTCAGGACTTCGCGGCAATCCATTGGTCCGCACAATCCGTACGAAACCTTTATCGTTGCGGCACTCGCCTGGTTTTTGGTCCAGGCGATTTTCGACGGGTACTTTTTCTTCGCAGAAGCGACTGCGGTTGACCTTAATCAGACAATCTTCCGCACGGCGCTTCTGGATGGGCCGCTGCGGGACATTCAGTTGTTCGGCTTCGCGGCGCTGATCACGGCCGGAGTCAGCCAGCGATTTGTGCCCGTTGTCTATGGCCTTGGCCGGCCGCGGCGCGACCGACAGAGACTCATTTTCTGGCTCATTAACGGCAGCCTGTTGCTCGATGTCGCAAGCTACCTGGCTTTGTTTCTGACGGGGAACATCGTTTGGGGCGTTGCGCTCGAGCTCGCTTATGTTCTGATGGCTTCGTGGGCCGTGTTGCTTGTGGTTCAATTGCGAATCTTCACGCCCACCACCCAGCCTGACCGAAGCTGGAAATTCATTCGCGCCGCGTACGTATGGCTGCTGGTTGCCATGCTCATGCTGCCTTTTCTCATGCCCTACGGCCTCTGGACCGGCCAGGGCTTCTCCCACGCCTTTTGGGGTGCGCACCTTCACGCCTTTACGGTGGGCTTTCTCAGCATGATGATCGTCGGTGTTTCGTCCCGTGTTGTTCCGATCCTGGCTGGAACTGACTCGAGACAACTGACCGCCCTGTGGGGACCTTTTGTACTGCTCAACGCCGGCTGCGCAGGGCGCGTCCTGCTACAAATCCTTACGGACTGGAATCCCGCCATCGCATACTCCTTTATCGGCATCACGGGAGTGATGGAGCTTAGCGCGCTGGCATGGTGGGGCGTCGGATTGTGGCGCGTAATGAACCTGGCGAAAGTTCACCGCCAAAGCGTCCTGAGATCGCCAGCGCCCCTGGCCGTTAGATGAGATAAGCTCGCGCACTGCGGCAATGGCATCGGATCGTGAGCCCCACACGGCACTCTCCACAACGTGCCTGGACAACGGTTGCCGCGCGCCGAATCTATCGTCGGTATTGGGCCGGCGATTACCATCAAAGTCCCACGGTGATTCCAAGTGGATGGATGGCGCAATCCGGGCAGCCGCCGCGAAGGCCCGAGACCGGGAATCAGAGGAATCTTAGAGGGGCTTCGTCACACCACCACTCGCAAGGAGCGGGTCAGCAGGAATACCGGCGCCGCATGTAATTCAAAATGTTGGCAGAGACGACGTATGGTGCGCAGGGGGAATTATGTTCGCACGACAAAGCAGAAGCGCGTGTCCTGTCCAAACCACTGGACATAGTTTGAGACCCAGGCGTTATTAAAGACGCTGAAGTGAAACGTCCGGCTCAAGCATTGTTGTGGACTGGGGCGACGGCTGGCAATTAAGATATGAGAATCCTCATGTGCGCTCTGGGCATTGTTGCACCGGACTGTACAGCGGGGGCATTTGAAGGCGAAAGGTGCGGGAATGACTTCGGGTGGGAGTCTCCGCGCGAAGAGCTTTCGGTTGTGAGTTCGCCATGGCGAAGCCAACCATCATAACCGTAGACGACGATGCCGAAGTCCTGCTCGCCGTTGAGCGTGACTTGCGACGGCGGTATGCCGGCCGCTACCGCGTCCTGCGCGCAGATTCCGGGACGACAGCCCTCGAGAGCCTTCGTAGCCTCAAACAGCGGGACGACTCTGTAGGGCTGCTGCTGGCAGACCAGCGGATGCCGCGAATGACGGGCGTGGAGTTTCTGAGCGAGGCCATGAAGCTTTTCCCGGATGCTAAGCGGGTGCTTCTCACAGCCTACGCTGATACTGAGGCGGCAATTCGGGCAATTAATGAAGCTGAAGTTCATCACTACCTGCTGAAGCCTTGGGACCCTCCGGATGAGCACCTTTACCCTGTGATTGACGACCTTCTGGATGATTGGCAGGCGCGAGCTCGTCCCCGCTTCGAAGGTGTTCGGGTCCTCGGCACACGCTGGTCATCGCACGCATACGCCCTGAGGGATTTCTTAGCCCGCAATCAGGCACCCTACCGCTGGCTTGATGTGGAGACGGCGGAACGCGACCCGGAGGTGCGCCGGCTGCGAGAAGCTTCGGGAGCCGAGGCATCCAACCTGCCGATGGTGTTTTTTCCCGATGGGTCCTCACTGGCTGCTCCCGGCACGGCAGACCTCGCCGAGAAACTTGGGTTGCGGGTGCGGCCGGAAATGGCGTTCTACGACCTTGTGATCGTCGGGGGCGGTCCGGCAGGGCTGGCGGCGGCGGTTTACGGCGCTTCGGAAGGTCTGCGTACGGTGATGATTGAAATGGAAGCGCCTGGAGGCCAGGCCGGGATGAGTTCCCGAATTGAGAACTACCTGGGCTTTCCCTCCGGCCTCAGTGGTGGTGACCTGGCCCGGCGCGCCGTGACCCAGGCACGGCGATTCGGGGTGGAAATCCTCGCGCCGCAGCACGCTATTGGCGCTCGCGCAGAAGGCTCGACCCGAACCGTCAAACTGGCCGACGGCAGCGCGCTTGGTTGTAAAGCGTTGCTGATCGCCACCGGTGTTTCCTACCGCTGGCTGGACGTGCCGGGCGCCGCGCAACTGCAGGGGCGCGGCCTCTACTACGGATCAGCTATGACCGAGGCCGTGTCGTGCAAGGACGAAGATGTTTATATCATAGGCGGTGCAAATTCCGCCGGCCAGGCTGCAATGCATTTTTCCAAGTATGCGCGGCGTGTAGTGATGCTGGTGCGTCGGCCATCTCTATCCGCAACGATGTCCCGGTACCTGATTGACCAGATCAAGCGGACCCCCAAGATCGAAGTGGAAACGGGCACGCGCGTTGTGGAAGTCCACGGCGGGGAGCGGCTGGAAGCGATCTCAATTCACTGCGAGGATAGCAATGAGACCAGCCGCGTGCCCGCAAATTCGCTCTACGTTTTCATCGGCGCCGAGCCTCGCACGGACTGGCTGGCTGGTGTCGTCGAGCGCGACCCGCGCGGATTTATTTTTACCGGCGCCGACCTTTTGAGTGACGGAAAGCCTCCCCGCGGATGGCCGCTGGAGCGTGACCCGTACTGGATGGAAACGAGCGTGCCAGGCATCTTCGCGGCGGGGGATGTCCGCCACGGTTCGGTGAAGCGGGTTGCGTCCGGGGTGGGCGAAGGCTCTATTGCGGTCCAATTCATTCACCAATACCTGAATGTGGTGTGAAATGGCGGAACACTTGAACACGGAAAATAGCAGGCGCCTGATGGATGACTTGCGCAAGGTCGAAATCTTTTCCGACTTGCCCGAAGAGGCCCTCGGTTGGCTGGCTGAGAAATTTGAAGAGGCCTACCTCCGGCCCGGCGAGGTTTTCATTCAGGTAGGCGATCCCGCCGAAACGCTTTTCGTCATTCTTGAGGGAGAAATCCGGTTTCAACTCAGTGGCGGGCCCGATTCACCCGTTTACAGAGTCACCGCCGGGAATGTCACCGGGTTGCTGCCTTATTCCCGGATGACGCAGTACCGGGGTACCGGCCAGGCCGTTTTGGCAACGCGCGGCCTGCTGCTTCACAAACATTATTTTCCCGAGATGTTGCAACGCATCCCCCAGCTCGGCGAACGTTTCGTGGGCCTTCTGGCTGATCGCATCCGTGAGACGACTCGCGTAGAAACCCAGCGCGACAAGCTTGTAGCACTTGGTAAACTTTCAGCAGGTCTCGCGCATGAGTTGAACAATCCAGCGGCAGCGGCGCAGCGGGCGACGGCAAGCCTTCGCGAAACGCTCGAGACCGTTCGCGATGCCAGCATCAGGCTTGCGCGGCATGCCCTGTCCCCGGAGGAACGTGAAACCATCCTCCGCTTTGAGCGTGAAGCGGGCGAACATAAGCCGCCGATCCCCCTTGACCCTCTGGCGCAAAGCGATCGCGAGGAACAGATCGTTAGCTGGCTTGAAAGGCGGCAGGTACCTGATGCCTGGAAGATAGCTCCAGTGCTCGCTGACGTAGGGGTAGAAGTCCCGAGGCTGGAAAGCCTGGCTGCCGAGGTGAGTGAAGATGTCCTGAACGACGCGCTCATTCGCATGAGTTCGCTGATCAGCGTTGTTAGGCTGATTGGCGAGATTGAAAACAGCACCAGGCGCATTTCTGAACTGGTTCGGGCAGTTAAAGAGTACTCCCACATGGACCGGCCCGCCATGGAGGAGACTGATGTGCACCAGGGCTTGGAGAATACGCTGACGATACTGGGCCACCAGATCAAACGCGGCATCCATGTCGTCCGTGAATACGACAAGGGCCTTCCGCGGGTTTGTGCCTACGGGGGACAGCTCAACCAGATTTGGACAAATCTGATCGACAACGCCATAGAAGCCATGCACGGCCAGGGTGAACTTCGAGTGCGGACAGCCGGTGATATTGACCGCATCCTGGTGGAGATCTGCGACAACGGCCCTGGAATCCCGGTCGACGTGCTACCTCACATCTTTGATCCTTTCTTTACCACCAAAGGTGTTGGGGAGGGAACTGGTCTCGGGCTCGACACCGCTTGCAGAATTGTGAGGAACCACCACGGTGAAATCCGTGTTTCCTCGCGGCCCGGTGACACTCGGTTCCAGGTTTATCTACCCGTTGCGCAGCCGAAAGAGCCCGTTACCGAAGTGTGATGGCGAGCTACGGTCCGGGATCTGTTCTCGCCTGACGGATCGGGAAATGTGCCGCAAGAGAGGCACCCGCGTAAAGAACGCGATTTGCCTGAAGCACCAATTGAAGTGCTCCCCCATGTTTTGACTCATTTGAAATATTGAAGGATCAGCAGGGTCTCATCGTCACGCTGGGGTTGGCCACTGCGGAAGGTCTGGAGAGCCGGCGGCATGGCCGCCGCAAGTTCAAGATTGGGGCGGCAGGCTAGCGCACCCCCGCAAGCAGCAGGTCCCTGACGAATTCCCGACGCTTCACGGTTATAACTCCGCAAGTATGATTTGCTCTGACCGAAAAAACAGGCGGGCAACACCGCCCGGCGGCCATCAGTATAGTTGAGATCTGGCTGGTTTGCACGAAGGGCTTGTTCCTCGCTTGCACCGTAGCGCCGTGGTATTGACCGGGCACGAAATGCGGGCCTGGTTGTTGCATTGTTGTGGGCTGCCGGCTGGCATTTATGATATGGAAATCCTCCTGTGCGCTGTGGAGGGTGTGCGAGGGCAATGGCCTGCTCGAACCGAATTATAAAGCAGAAAGTTCCGCTTTCTGGCCGTTTCGAGCGGCGAGACTTCTTGGAATGCCGCCAAGCCACACTCGATCAATCTCGATGCTGTCCCACCCTTCCGGGAGCGTGGCCGGATACTTGGCCCATCCCGGAGCAGTCGCGCGAATTCCCGTAAATCCGACCATGGCGGTCTGGAGTAACGAACCAAAGTTGGTAATGAAGCAGGCGTAGTCTTCACTGGGGGCTTCTTTGATCATCCCATACGGCTCGACCCATACATTCTGCCAGGACTTGCGATAGAGTGTTGCGGCCGCGCTGCGGTCACCGAAAAACGCGGCCGTTGCAGCAACGGCGTCCAGGGCGAAGCCTATCCCCTGCGGCCGCTCCGCACGAAGTTTCGCTTCATATTCATAAGTGTTCTTCAGCAACGACTGTACGAGTGGCGGATCATGGACGGTGAGCATAGCCATGTTGCCCAGGGAATAGTTCGGCCCTTGGGGAGGATGGTCGTAAGGCAGGACGATGTTTCGAGCTTTGTCAATCGGGATCACAATCGAGCGCGCGATCGCGGCCCAGGCGGCCGGCGGCTTCGCTCCCACCAGCCCGGCGCAGCGCACAGCGGCTTCCATCACCATCCGGCAGATCACGTTCATATAGGAGTTGTTGTTGACGTTCTCAACTCCTTCGTCCGGACCCATGATGTTCTGGATTTCGAATCCTCTGGAGGTGCGCACGCTCCGGCTTTCAATCCATTCGGCAACAGCGCGAAGCACGGGCCACGTTCCATCGCGGAGAAATTCCTCGTCAGCCGTCGCCATCTGATATTCCCAGAAACCCAGCGCGACATCCGGCGTAATGTGCTGCTCTTCCCAGCCGGTGCCGGCGAAAGCAGGGGTCACGTCGGCGCCGTCAATGGGACTTGCTTCCCAGGGGAATTGCGCGCCACGATAGCCGTATAACGCGGCCAGCCGCCGCGCATTTTCAAGGCCCCGCAGCCTGAACTCAAGCAATGACTTCGCCGTGGCTGGCGCCGCCAGCGTGATCGGAAGCAGAGACCACGTCTCCGTATCCCAAAAACTGTGCCCGCAGTAATAGTCAAATTGCGAAAGTCCGAAAGGCGCCATGCCGTTCTTGTTCGAGGGATGAAGGCTCGAATGAAGATAGAAGAAGGCTGAATCGAGAACACGCTGCGAGCCGGAGTCACGGTAAACTTTCACGCGGGATTGCCAAAGGCTGCTCCAGTGCTCGCGATTCTGCCGGCGCAGCCGGTCAAATCCCAGCATAGCTCCCCATTTCGCCTGGCGAATGGCTTCCTGCTCCGGCTCGGGCTGGTAGAAGTCTGAAACCATTGCAGCAATGGTGGGAAAGCGATAGACCTGCCCGGCTTTTGCATCCAGGCTGAAGCCCGCAGCGAAAGACGCGCGGCCTGTTACCTGCACGCCACGGTTCTTGAAATCTTCGCCAACCGGAACCGTGACAGCCACGCCAAGTTTGCTCAATCCCCCCTGGCTGAGGTAACCGGCGGCAAGATCGATCTCGGTGCTTTCGGGCGGCCGGGTGCTGTAGATGGAGCCGGTGAACTCAGCGGCGTCAATGCACGCGTGGACCTCGACCTTCGCGTCCGACGAAACGGAAAACGTGCTCATCTGGCATAGGAGAGACGGCACAGCTCGGCAGGCGAACTGCAAAACGTTCAAACGAAGCGTAACGCCGTTCGGAGGCATGAATACGATTTGCGTGAGCAGTTCGCCGCTGGCCATGTCCAAGGTCTGTTGCTCAACCTTAACAAGTTCGGGGTGCTTCAGCAGGCTGACGTCATTGACTCGAAAGTCCGTCGCAAGCGGGTAGGGTGCGGGTGAAAGGCTCACAACTTTGTATTGAATGTTGGCGTAAACGAACCCGTTCACCATTGTCTTGGCGGGAACCAGCGGATTCGGCCCCGGGCGGATGCCGATAAGCCCGTTACTCAGATAGGCAGAGTAGAACTTTTCAGAGAAGTTCTTGACCACAATCCGCGGAATGGGTCCCGGAGCCGTTCCGGCAGATGACGCCTGGCCGGAATTCAGCATGGGCGCCGAGCCTCCAAGCAGTTTCGGCGCCCCCGATGACAATCCTGCCAGTATTCCCATGTCCTTCATGAATGAGCGTCTGGAAATGGCCATTGCCTATTCTCCTCCCGGGCATTCAGTATACGAATTCAGATGGAGTGCCGGCCGGGCTGCGCCGCGAGGACAGCCGGAACGGGATCTTCACCGGGCTACTTGCCGCATGACGAGTTTATTTGCTGAAGTCACGCGGACGTCGTAGATTTTTCCTCGCGATTTAATTCCCCGCAATTCCAGCGACTGCCATGTCGGCGGCAGGAGCGGCGGGTACCGGGCTTCCAGCCCGTTGTCTGTGAAGCGCAAGCCGGTAAAACCGAAAATGACCTGTTGCAGAAAAGCGCCCTCTGCCGTCAGAAACACCGCACGTCCGTTGCCTGGCGTCTCCGTCATTGCCTCAAATGGCGGCTGCGCGTAAGACCGGATCATTGATAGAAACAGCTTGTAAGCCAGATCGCATTTGCCAAGTTCTGAGGCCACAATCGAATAAAAGTTGCCCAGCATGCCAACTTCATAACCCGGTTTCCCAAAGTTCTTGAGGCAGGCATCGAGATCGTTCTGCTCGACGGCGCCGGGGAAATTCAATCCCAGCGGATACGTGAGCAGGATCAGCGCGTGAGCATACTTACCTTCCTCATCACCCGAATGTTCCAGATGCACCTGCCGCTTTGAATCAAAGGGTATGACGAGTTTTTGGCTCGCGCGAGACCACTCGGGATCGGGAGTTTCACCCAGCAGGCGAGCTGCTTCTGTTGCGGCCTCCAGAGTGCGCTGCGCGATGGCGTTCGTGTAGGCGTCATTGTTTACGTCGGTGATGGCTTCGTTCGGCCCCGTCACATGGAGAATTTGAAAACGCCCCTGCTGCCGGTCATAAGTCGCGCGGCTGGCCCAGAAATCAGCTACGGCCTTTATGACGGGGTAGCCGTGCTTGCGAAGCCAGTTGAGGTCGCCCGTCGCCTGGTAGTAACGCCACTGCGCCATGGCGACGTCACCCGTCACGTGAATTTCACTGCTCCATTCCGGCGCGGCTTCCTGCCCCGAACCCGCAGACTCCATGGGGTAAAGAGCGCCGCGATAGCCGCGGATTTTCGCATTCTGTTCGGCGGCCGCAAGCCGCTCCCCACGAAAGGCGACGATGGGGCGGGCCAGCTCCGGATGGAGCGCCAGAATGCCGGGGAAGATCCAGGTGTCAGCATCCCACCAGATGCGCCCCAGGTAGGCGCGTGACGGCAGCGACATGGCTGGAACGCTCGAGTGTGCGCCCGCTCTCAATTCCGACAAGAGGTAATACATCGCCGCGTGCACAGCCCGCTGCGCCTCCACATCCCCGTGAATCACAATGTCGGTGCGCCACAGGTCCTGCCAAGCCTTCTGGTGCTGTGTGAGGATTTCGCCGAACCCCATGTCCTCCGCTTCCCTGGCAAGCGCGTGCGCCTGGGAATCTGGCGCCGGCGAGTCGAGCGAGGACGCCACGGCGACGAATTTGGTGAATGTGTAGGTCTGCCCTTTTTGGACGATAAACTTGACGTTGAGAGCGGGCTTCCTCAGGTCCGAGGAAAAGCCGAGGTTGACCTGATGAACCGGCGGCAGGTTTGAAGGAAGCGCGACGCGGACGGCTTCTGTCACCTGGATTTTCCTGTCGCGTGTTTGGCAAGCGACAGCGAAACCCTGCCGGTCGCTGTCTGCGCGCGCCTCGCGAATCGGGATCGCCCCCGGCAGTTCAGCCCCTTCCCAGACAAAAGGCGGACCGGTTTCGCCTCCCACTGGGAAAGAGAAAGTGACCGGTCCCGCTTCGACTCCGTAATCCGGAGTCAGTTCGATCTGAACCACTCCCAGGTGCGAATTTCGCCGGCTCAGGAACTCTTCGATGTTGACGTGCGTGCGGTGATTTGCATCCACCCAGTCAAAGCGGGTGGTCAGCACGCCACTGTGCATGTCAAGCGTCTGAAGATACCCCTGCATTTGAATCGAATCAGCCGGGATTTGGTCGAGCCAGTGCGAACCGTTCCAATAGTCGAAATTGTTCCACGACGGAATCAATGCCTGATAGGAGTAGGAATTCTGTTCGAGGTGGTCATAGAGTCCTGCCAGCGTCGCCTCTGCCGCGGAAGTTCCATTCCACCGCGTCGCGGCAGACAGGTAGCCATTCCCGAGCAGAGTTGGCAGGTAATTCGAAAAAGTATGAGTCGAAAACTGAAAAGAATCGAGGAAGGCCGTCGGATGCCCGGCCGCTTCAGAAGTTTCGGAAGGCGCATTGGCGGCACGGAGCGGCGCGAGCAAGATCATGAACAGGACCAGAATTCCAGTCAGCCTCCTGCGCCGTGACTTCGCGAGCAACTTCTGAGACACGTCTCCCTGTGTCATCCTGCAATTCTCTCGATGCCAGGCATTATTGTAAAGGGGCCTCGCTTGCGCAAGGCCCCTTCTTTTTTGGGTCCAGGGTGCTACCAGGTTATGTGCAAACCGAACTGCATGTTTCGCATGGGGGCTTGCACGTCGGTAATCAGTCCAGCCGTAGGAGTGTCAATGTTGGTGTTGCTGGGGTTGGCCAGGTTGGTGTTGTTGAACGCGTTGAATGCGTCCCACCGGAATTTCGCCTTGACGCGCTCGGTCACGTTGAAGCTCTTCGACAGCGACATGTCGAAAGTAAACCAGTTCGGCCCTTTGATGGCGTTGCGGCCGGCATCTCCGAACAGGAACGGCCCCGGAACCGCAAACGCCGCGGGATTGAACCATTGGTTCCTGTCATGAGGCGTTCCGGCCAGAGGATCTCCGATCTGGTCCGGTCGCGTGCTCATGTCAGAATTCAACGACGCGTTGCTGGCCAGGGTGGCGTTCAGGGGCGAGCCAGCTTGCCACGTGGTGAATCCACTCCACTCCCACCCGGAAATCAGTTGGCTCAACACACCGCTGGCATTGGAAGCGAAAGGCTGGCCTTTGCCAAAAGGCAGGAAGTACGAATGCCCGATGGTGAGAACGTTGGAACGATTGAAGGTGGCCGGTCCGTAATCAAGCCCGATGTTGTACTGGTTGGTTGGCGTGCCAAACTCTCCAAAGTTCAAAGCCTTCTGCCAGGTGTAGTTGGCGATGAAGGAGTAATTCTTCGAGAACCTCTTTTGAACTTGCGCCTGGAAAGCATTGTAGTTGCTGCTTACGCAATCGCACTTGTCGAAGATGGTCTGCGTAATTCCGAAGAGGTTGAAATAGGGTCGGCGAGGGTTGAGTAGACCCGGCCCTGGGATCGCCGAGTTCATGTTCCAGCCTGAGTTCAGGTTCCGTCCCAGGTTCCCCACGTAGCCAACTTCCACTGAAATATCTTTTGGAAGCTGATGTTCAACCGTGAAGTTGTAGGAATCGACGTAGGGAATCTTCTGGTTGGCAGGAATGTAGGGGGTGCCAATCCCGTCGGGCAGAGGAATGACCCCTGTCGGTGGGATCGTGGGAAAAACTGGTAACGGCGGCGCCGTACCGATGGACGGAGTCGCAGACACCGCCCCGGGATTCGTGAATTGGGCAGGGAAGAATTCAGAGGCAGGGTTGATCTGCTGGTTCACAATCGACGGGTAGATGTCCGCCGCCAGGTTGTTAAACGTCCAGCCGAATGTTCCCTGGTAATAGCTTCGGCCAAACCCCGTCCGAATCACGGTGTTGGGCCTCAGGGCGTAGGCGATCGCGAAGCGAGGGCTGAAGTTGGCCCACTGAGTCTGCCCGTTGGCACTGTTGGAATTTCCACCAATGCCCGGTATGAAAACAAGATTGTTCGAGATTTCATACCGGCCGCCCTGGCCCGCGTGGAGAGAAGTATCCGGGAACCACGTGTCCCACCGCACTCCGTAACTCAGCGTCAGCTTGTGCGTGGCGCGCCAAGTGTCTTGCACGTAGTAGAACATCCGCTTCTGCCTGTCCTGCTGGTTGGTTGAAACTTGGGCAAACCGCTGGAAGGAACTGGGATCGCCCAGAAGGAAGCTGGCAAGACCCGAACCGGCGCTGGTATCGGCGGCGGAAGCCGTCACGCTGGGATTGAAGTTATACACGCCCGCCCGATGGTTGTCGCTCGGGAGACGCAGGTTCTGGGCCGCCTGGATTTCAGCGCCCCATTTGACGGTGTGGTTGCCCGTCATCTTGGTCCAATCTGTGACCCACTGGAAAACGTTTTCTTTCTGGTCCAGAGGGCAGTTGCACCGGTAGCCCATGATAAACGCGCCGGTGCCGTTGATGTTGAGATTGGGCAAGCCTCCGCTCCCAGACAGCGTCGCCAGGTTGATGCCCGGAATACCCACTTGCTCCGCGAGGTTCTGGCTGATGTCAAGGGGAAATTCATTGATCCGATAACGGTTGGCGCCAAACCGGAAGTCACCGAGCAGCGTCGGACTGAAAACGTAGTTGATGCCGAGCGTGCCGTTCAGCAGCAAGGCGTTCGATTGCCCCTGGTACATATTGACGCCAGACGGAGAAATCGAAGGTCCGCCGTAGAGCCCGAAGGCGCCAGGGGAGACGACCGTCACCCCAGCGTAGCTGAAGGTCCCAAAGTAATTCAGTTTGCTGTTTACGTAGTGGTCGACGCGAAGGTCAAACTGATTGGTGTTGAAATTGTTCACTCCGGAGACAAAGTAGTTGGGATCCGCTCCAGTCGCGCCTGGAACATTGGGCAATGGCAGAAAATTGAGCAGAGCAGCCGCCTGTGAGGCGATCCTGTTCTGCGGGATGGAAGCATTCGTGAAAAGCGTGCGCCCGCTCCCGCTGGCATTGCCAGTTGTGGGGTCGTAAATTCTCACTCCCAGACCGCTCAGGTCCCCGTTGCGCTCAGCCGCTGTTGGAACGCGTGTGAGGACTGACCCGCCCAGGTTTTGCCGGCTGAGTTGGGCGTCACCGAAAAAGAAAAGCTTGTCCTTCATGATCGGCCCGCCGATTGATCCTCCAAATTGGTTGAACCTCAATTCAGGAACGCCCCTGTGGTCGGGCGCCGGAGTACCCGGGGCATGAAGCCCTTGTGTAAACGGATCGCGCGCCTGGAACACGTTGTTCTGGAGATATTCAAACGCTGAGCCGTGGAACTCGTTGCTGCCGCTTCTGGTCTGCACCTGAATCACAGATCCGCCCGCCTGGCTGAACTCAGCGTCATAGTTGGAAGTTGTCACCTTGACTTCCTGAATGGAATCGAGGGGAGGATTGATCAGGGAGATGCCCAGCACTGCATCGTTGTTTGACATCCCGTTGATCATGAAATTATTGGCGCTGTACTCCTGGCCGTTCGTGTTCACCAGAATGTCGTTGCCCGGGTTCTCGTTAACCGGATGCTGAAAGTTATTTCTGACCGTGCCCGGCAACAGCAACTCAAATGCCGTGAAATTTCGTCCTGAGATCGGAAGACTTTGGATCATGTTTGAACTTAGCCTGGTGGTGACCTCAGCACTCGTTGTATCCACCAAAGGCGGAGCGCCGGTCACCTCCACTTGCTGCGTCACGACCCCAACCGTGAGACTCAAATTGAAGGGTGTGGACGTTCCCACAGCTACCGTGACGTTGTTTTGAACTGCGGTTTGAAATCCATTTTTCGTGATAGTTACCGAGTAGGTTCCCGGCAGCAGACGCAACACCGAATAGTTGCCGGATTCGCCTGTCTGCGCCGTTGTGGTGATTCCCGTCGCAATGTTTGTTGCCTTCACTTCAGCGCCTGGGACTGCGGCACCCGTAGGATCCGTCACAGTCCCGATAATGTTTCCTGTCGTTGCTGCCTGGCCGAATGCCAGTTGCGCAGAAGCTAAACAAATGAAGGTTGTGATCACTAGAGCAAAAACTCCCAATTTCGTTTTCACGCTCACTAAAAACCTCCTCGATTTAGACACACTTCTCCTCCAACGCTTAAAGCGGTCAGTGAACTCCTTAGTTTTCATTTCACAAATTGCTTATGCCATCATGCGATATACCTTCCAAGGTTATATCCATTGAAAACCGTCCTGCCGGCCCTTGGGGATAGTTCGTGCATTGGTATTGCATGTTGCCGCCTGTAGAAGATGATGGTCAAAAGTGGCGTTCAGCCATTGCTGCTGAGATGGCTGTTTTTGAGCGGGTGCGCGGATATTTCTTTACAAGCCAGTATTCGCACCGCCTTTGCCGAATTCAGCGCTTTCGTCTTTCCCTGATGACCGTAATTCAAGCCACCGGGCAGCCGCTCGAGCGGGCGTATCCGGCACAACAGGGGCCGGTCGAGACTCCTTCCCGACCCTAAGATTCCCGACGCATATCCTTTCGATGTTTCGTCCAGTCTGGAGGTTGCAACAAATATTTATCCTGTTCAAAACCAGCAATTCGGCGCGAACTTATTTGAAGGCATATTATTTGAAGGCATATAATAGGTAATGAGACGTGGCAAAGGAACGGGCAAGGGCTCGCCTCTCGTGGCGGAATTGAAGCTCTGCCTCCTGCTCTGGAAATGGACCGAGGGGACTATTGTGCACAACTGATCGATTTTACGTGTCACGTTGTGCAAGGCACTGCCTTGCACTCATTGCAGTTATCTTGGTGCTCGGAGCGGTGAAGGCTTCCGCTAGCGATAACGCGCAGATCTCAAGCCTGTTCCAGAAATACAAAGTCAAAGAAGGAATCGTGAAGCCTCCCAGGGGGCTGCTGAAATATCCCTATCTGGTCCCAAGCGGCCCCTATTTCCAGCTCTTCGACTGGGACAGCTATTTCATGGGAGTTGCGCTCAGCTACGACGGAGAAGGAGAACCTCTAGCCGACTCCGTCAAGAATTTCCTGAGCTTCGTGGGAGAGAACGCCAATGAGGCCGGGTATGTTCCAAGGGAGATAGCCCCCGACGGTCTTTGGGCGCTGCCAGAGATGTGCAAACCTTTTCTGGCACAGGCCGCGTTTCGTGCTTCCCTCACGACGGGAAGCGTTGAGTGGTTGCGCCCGTGGTATAAAAAGCTTGCTGAGACGCTGCAGTTCTGGGAAAACGCGCGGCGCGCACCGGATGGTTTCTTCGTGTGGTTCAATGGCGTGGAAAGCGGAGTTGATAACAATCCTGCCGTCACCGACAAACCCGCCCAGGTGACCGAAGGCGTGGACCTCCAGTGCTACATATATCGGGAATATCACGCGATGTCATTGCTGGCTGCTAAACTCGGCGACGAAAAAGATGCGAAGGAATATTCCACCAAGGCTGACGCGTTGCGCGCCAAAATCCGTGACGACATGTGGTCCGATACGGAAGGCATGTTTTTGAATATCGATGCAAGGACCGGCAAGCAAATCCACATCAAGACCTGGACGAACTTCGTGCCGCTCTGGGCTGGAATAGCGACCAGCGGCCAGGCGCGTGTGATGATCGAAAAACACATCCTCAACCCTCAGGAATTTTGGGCCCCGTATGGAATTCGCACGCTCTCGCCCGACGAGCCCCTCTACGACCCGGACCATGGTTACTGGCGCGGGCCCGTCTGGATCATATCCAATTACCTGATCATGCATGGTCTTATGAACTACGGCTATCAGAAGCAGGCCATGCAACTCGCTGCGAAGACCCAAAGGCTGCTTGTGCAGGACCTTGAGAAAACAGGCGGGATGAATGAATGCTACAATCCCAACCAGGGCACTCCGGTCGCCGGGGGGAATTTTGTGAGCTGGGACCTTCTTGGCGAACACATCGCCGAAGAGGCCAGTGAAGGGCTCGATCCGACTGCCTTGAAGCCGTTTTAGCTATTCCGTCTTGATTTTCAGCACACCTTACTACGGTTCTTTTCTCATCCCGTCGTGGCTTCTCTCTTCTAGACGATTGGTTGCGGGCCTGGCGCGTATAGCTTTGGCAGGACGTACTTGCGTCAGAGAGGCTTGCTCAAATTCGACAACGCAGGAAATGGGTCGCCAAACAAAGGCTGACGTGAAAAGGCGTAGTGTCTCAGTTTGATTCCTATTTTGTGGCACGGCCATCCCGTTCGCTTCGCTCGGGGCGGACCTGGCCGTTTCTTCTGACCGCAGCCCGGGCGAGGACGCCCGTGCCACAAACCGATCTGAGTTACCACCGAAAAGGGCTGCAATTTGCATTCAGCGCCGATCGATGTCCATCCTGAGATTTTGACTCACCCGGCGTGCTGGAGAACCAGCAGGGTCTCATCGTCACGCTGAGGTTGTCCACTGCGGAAGATCTGGAGTGCCGACAGCAGATCCTGGCAGGTTTTGCCGGGCGTCTCAGGCGCCAGGCCGCGAACCAGATTCAGCAGTCCGTTCTGTCCAAGCTCGTTGCCGGAAGCATCCCGGACTTCCATAATGCCGTCAGTGTAAAGAACCAGGGTGTCGCCCGCGGCAAGGCGCACGGCAGTCTGCGAATAGGCGGTGCCAGGAATCAAACCTAACGGCAGCCCTCCGATTTCAACCGCATAAGGGGTGCAGTCCTGCAGCAGTTCCCACGATTTTTCCTGGGCCCGATACCACAGGGCTGGAGGATGGCCAGCATTGCTGAACAGCAGTTCCCCGGTTCCAAGGTAAAAGCCCATAACCGCGGCCGTGGCAAACTGGCCCACGGTGGACTCGCGCGCGAAAGCCTCGTTCAATTCCCGCATTAAGGCGGCCTGGTCCCAGTTATCAGTGTGGTGTTGAAAGATCCTCCGAAGGTTCTCCGCCATGGAACTGGCGTGGCTGCCGTGTCCCGCCACGTCCGCTACAACGATGCGCGAAACGCTGCCCTTGCTGCAAACTGACAGGTAGTGGACGTCTCCCCCGCCAGCGCCGGCTTCGAACGGCGTGGAATAGACCCATCCGTCGAGGCCCGGCAATTCCACGGCGTGATTTGCAGTGCCGTTGCCGCCCCAGAGTTCAAAACATGCCAGGCGTTCGCGGATGTCATTCATGGTTGTAACCCCGCGAGCAGCTATGCGGGTACCGTCAAATTCGATGCGGCTGTGGCCCCTTGGCGCTCGGGAATAGCAAAGATGACGTTCGGCATAGCGGGTGTCCGGTGTGGACCCAACCTCACCGAGGCCCCGTTCGATATGGTGTTCGGGCCCCGCCACAAAGCCGTGGACCTTCTCAATTTACGCCTTTACGGGTTAGGGTACAAGCGGTTCCGGAGTGAGCAAAGCGGTTGAGCGAACTGCGCTCGGCGGTTAGTCTCGACCTGCATTGCAGGAATTATGTCGCGCGTCGGCAGGATAGGAAAAAGAAATGCGAGAGGCGATCCTAAGGTAGAAGGTGGGTTGGAATGCTGGCGGGGACGACGGGACTCGAACCCGCGGCCTCATGCGTGACAGGCATGCGTTCTAACCAGCTGAACTACGTCCCCTATCGGCTGTTCGCAAGGGGAATCCCTTACGGTTGGCACAGTGTTGCGCAGGGCGTGGCAAGCAGAGAGACCGATCCAGGGCCCTGATGCATGGTGGGCGGTATCCGGCTCGAACGGATGACCTTCTGCTTGTAAGGCAGACGCTCTAACCGACTGAGCTAACCGCCCTGGTGAGGCTGTGTGGCGCGTCACTAGCGCCAGGATACGGCGCGCCTGCCTTGACACTCCCAACCCAAAAACTATACACTAACGAATTTGGGACGGTCAACTCCCGCAGTTGTCTGCCATGCAATTATTGCGCGAATACGTGACATACATGAGCAAGGAGCTGATGAAGCGCCTTACGGACGAGGGGCTGGTCCAGTTTGACCAGCCGGAATACGTGAACGAAGTGATGTTGCAAGTGGTGCTGGATGAGCTTAGCGTGGAGGACCGAATCAACGATGAGGCCCGCAGGATTCTGGAAGAACACGCTGACCAGATGAAGAGCTTCGGCGCAACGTATGAAGATGCCTTCAAGGCCATCAAGAAGCAGATTATCCGCGAGCGAAAGATCATTATTTAGACCGATGTATCTGCCATGATTTCATGAGACTCTCCCACGAAAAAATCATCCAGCTTTCCCATCGCATCATGTCCGCTATTGAGGCCCTGGACGAAGTTGAAATTTACGAAGAGCCTAACGTCGTTCGGCAGCAAGCTGTGAAGATCCTAACGGACCTGCTCCAGGAAGAAGAGAAGATGGAGCAAACGGTCAGGCAGAGGATCGCGACACACAAGCGGACCATTCCCGAGGGCGGCGGCGAGTGGGAGATTCTCTACCGCAAGTACTACCAGGACGAGCTCCGCAAGCTGGGCGTTGCGCCTCTCTCGCCCCAGATCTGACCGCTCCCGAATTACACGACTGTAGTTGCCTGGCCCAGCCCCGCCACGTTCAAGCGTGATTGTTGGCCATGAATAGAGCAATGAATGGGAGACGAACAGGCGAAGCTCTTATGTCCGCACTTCAGTCGGGACGACGCTCCAACACGGGTGGCTTGTCGTCATTTGGGTTCTGAGTGCCACTGGGCTGCGTCGCAGGAGATGTTGTCGTTTTGGGCTCGCGCTTCTGCAGTGTTGGACCGCCCTCCGCTTTTTCCATCTTCTTACGCATCGACATGACGCTCTCCAGCCGCGTTTTCATGTCGTTGAATTCCGAAGTGCTGACCAGATACTCCTGCTTGTTGGGGAGGATGGACTTGATTTCCTCTTCTGCCTTGATAATCCGTCCCGGCGTTGGCGGATGGTCGGCAAAAATGCTGGGAACCGAGCCGGGGTTGGTTCGCTGTTCCTGGAGAATCTTGCCGAAGAACGCGACATAGGCATCGGGATCATACCCCGCTTTGTACATGTACTGAATGCCGAGGTAGTCGGCCTCGGCCTCGTCGCTGCGGCTGAACTTAAGGAACGCCAGAGGAATCCCCATGTTAAGCCCCTCAGAAAGGCCAATGTAAACGGGGAACGACATAGGGGTGAACATCAGCGGAATCATTGCATATTGCAGGATGGTTGCCTTGGTCATCTGGCTTGCCCAATGGCGCGCCGCCACATGCGCAATTTCATGAGCCACGACCCCTGCAACCTGGTCTTCCTCATTGGCTGCCTGCAGGAGGCCTGAATTAACGTAGAGAAATCCGCCAGGGAGAGCGAACGCATTGATGGATGGGTCGTCGAGCACCTTCACGGTAAGCGGAATCTTCAGGTCGGAGTTCCGCGCCACGTTCTGAGCAACCCGGTTGACGTACTCGTTGATGACAGGGTCCTTGATAATTCGTGCCGAGCGGTCGATTTCCGTGGCATAGCGTTTGCCAATCGCAATTTCTTTCTGTTCGGAGATCATGCTGCGGTGCGCGACCTTGCGATCACCAATGGCATCGACGTCTTTCTTTTTGTCAGCAGCCCAGGTGGAAGCAGACGCTGCGGTCATCATCAAAGCCAGAGCGAGAGAGGCACTCCTGCGCATTTTCATAACTCTTCTCCTCAGCTTTATTATACCCTTCGTGCGCTCCGCGTTTGCAAAATTACTGTCAAGACGGTGTAGGGATCCTTTCACCTGTGGCTGCAGCCTCAGAATTGATGATCGTTGACTCGCGAACGTCCGGCAGGTTAGATTGAACTTTCGTAATCCGAAGGCTTAGCCTGGGGGCGTTGCCTCAGACCGTCCCGGAAACCTGATTGTTGAGTCATGCCGATCGGAAAAGTACGGCCAGGCCAGGTGTGGCTGCTGGAGGGGACCGGTGAAAGCTGGCTGGTGACGAAAGTTTACTCAGAAGCCTTCTCATCCTACGCAATTCTCCGCAAGCTTGGCGGTGATGATAATGATCTGCGGCGGCTGAAAATCACGAGGTCCGCCGGCGGTGATACTCTTCCCGGGTGCAGGTTGTCACAGGAATCAGATCAAGTCTAGGCTAGCCGATCGACGCAACCAGCGCTGGAATTGCATGGCGCTTGCGACGAGGCAGAATAAGGCGAACCCCTCGCATCGATGGTTTCAACCATTGTCAAGATTCTAGGCGGATTTATTGTGGCCTTCATTTCAGGGTCAGGGTACATCGGCATCACTCTGCTCATGGCCATTGAGTCAGCGTGCATCCCGCTGCCCTCCGAAGTAATCATGCCGTTTTCCGGTTATCTTGTCTCAGCCGGGCACTTCACTCTCTGGGGTGTTGCGGTTGCCGGAGCGTTGGGTTGCAACCTCGGATCGATTGCTGCCTACTTCGTCGGCGCGGTGGGAGGGCGGCCGCTCGCGGAGCGTTACGGCCATTACGTCCTGGTCACACGTCACGACCTTGAGATGGCGGACCGGTTTTTTGCCCGATATGGCGATTGGGCGGTTTTCATTGCGCGCCTGCTTCCTGTCGTCAGGACCTTTATCGCGCTGCCGGCGGGCATTTCTCGCATGAATTTCGCGCGCTTCAACCTTTATACTTTTCTGGGTTCACTGCCGTGGTGTTTTGCTCTCGCTTACGTGGGGATGAAACTCGGGGAACGGTGGGACACTCTGGGACCCTATTTCCACCACTTTGATACTGTTTTCCTCATTCTAATCGTTGTGGGAGCTATCTGGTTCATCCGTAACCGGTGGAAAAACAGATTACCCGCCAACTGATTGAACTTCTGATGCCTCCGCGATGTTTCTGAAACAGGCACCGGCGAATTCTCCATCCGCGAGATGCCGAAGTGTGCCGTCGACAGCCTCCGGTCAAATCGATCTCACCGGCATTGCCACAATATCATCAACAGCCGCAACTTCGCGCATCACAAACGGCTCGCCGTAACGGACGCCGATCATCAACCCAAAATGGCGAGACAGAGATGCGACGCGCTCGCGCAGGTCTTTGCGGGACGGGAAGAGGTTCTGCATGTCTTGCTGGGCGGAGAACTGGGAACTGTAGGCGAGGATGGCTTTCAGCTTTTTTTCAAACTGCCCCGTAACATCCACCACAAACGAAGGCCTCAGAGCAGGCACATAGAGACTGGAGTAGATGATTTTGTGCGGCCGGAAAGGTTTGCCCTTCAGCGGGAGCTTGGCCAGCCCAGCGAAAAAGCAGGCTTCGTAACCTATCTGCCCGGTTGTGTAATGGTCCGGATGGCGGCCCTTCCAGTAGGGCAAGATCACAGTGCGGGGCCGCAAATCGCGTATTTTCTGGGCGATGTTAAGCTTGTATTCGCGCAGGGGTTCGATACCCGCGTCGGGCATATACAGGTTCTCGCGGTGTACGATGCCCATCACGCGGGTAGCCCGATTTGCTTCACGTTCGCGGAGGGCTGCGCTGCCGCGCGTTCCGGATTCTCCGGCGGTCAGGTCGAGGATCCCAACGCGATAGCCGGCCTGGACCATTTTAATGACTGTTCCTCCGCACGTCAGTTCGGTGTCGTCGCGATGGGCAGCGACTGAGAGGACATCAAGTTCCATCAATGCCGGGTCCTTTCAAGCGTCTGATTTGGTTGCTCGATCGTCGATGTTCGCGTGTGAGGCTTCCGCGCGCCGTTGCCTGCCAGACGATTGCAGCATGCGGACGAGCCGCCTTTCGTCCAGACGATACTTGCAAACTTTCCTGCCATCGACGCAAATCACCGGAATCTCTTCCTTGAACATGTCGTATGCCACAGGATCTTGCAGGATATTCACTTCTCCCAGGGCAAACTCATACCGCTCCTGAAGAGCCTTTAGCTGCTTTTTAGCCTGCTCGCAAAGGCAACAGCCCGGTTTGGAATAGATCACGATTTGAGGCATACTCATGCGCCCTCTTGGAGCGCTAGCTTCGTTCCTGATGCATTGATTCTATGGTTAAGTCGGGAAAAGGGTCAAGCCGGGTCCGATAGTGGCGAGCAGGGAAGTCGTTCGGTTTTGCTTGATTCCAATAATCCGGAATGTCATAAACTAATCATCTTTGTGTTTTTAATATGAGGATGCCGGAAGGAATTCAAGGTCGGGTTCTTAAAGGCCACGTTGCTCTGGTCACCGGAGCAGGCCGGCGCATCGGGCGGGAGATTGCTCTGGCTCTTGGCCGCTCGGGCGCCAGCGTCATCGTGAACTACAACCGTTCCAGACGCGAAGCTCTGGCCACTGTGCGAGACATCAAATCATACGGAACGGACTCCGTCGCCTTGCGGGCTGATGTGGCGCGCCTCGCTGAGGTGCGGCGCATGTTCCGCGCGGTGGAGAAACGGTTTGGAAAGCTCGACCTCATGGTCAACAACGCCGGCATTTTTTTTCGAGAACCGTGGGAGCGTCTGACCGAAAAGCAATGGGACCAGATTCTGGGCGTAAATCTGAAAGGACCTTTCTTCTGCGCGCAGCAGGCGGCGCGATTGATGCAGCGCAAAGGGGGTGGGCAGATCATCAACATTTCTTCTCTCGGTGGGCTGCAGGCGTGGCCGGATTCCATGCATTATTGCTCGTCCAAAGCAGGGCTGATCATGCTGACCCGATGTCTGGCCAGGGCACTGGCGCCTGGGATCCGCGTCAACAGCATTGCTCCCGGGATGATCTTGTTTCCTGGAGAAAGGAGAAGCCGGATGATGGAAAGCGTGATACGGTCCACGCCTCTCCGAAAGGCAGGCGGGCCAGAAGACATTGCCCGGATGGTGCTGCACCTTGCCTGCCACAGCGACTTCATCACGGGACAGGTTTTCCCTGTTGATGGCGGTAAGTCCATTCCGTAAATGCTGTTTCAGCCCGCAAAGTTCGCCTCACCGCTCGCTTCCGAAATTTTCCTGAGCGTATCTCTCACAACCGGAAGTGATGGTCGTTTGCCGCCGTACCGCGCTGCATTGTAAAGTTGCGTGAACTCCTGGGCCGCCTCCCGAAGCAGTGGCGGACCTATCCTCGTGGCAAATTCCTCAGGAGTTTCCGAGGGAAGCTTTCGGTAGCCTTTTCTCCCCAGTAGGTTCAGGAAACGACCGTAGCTGAACGTCGCTTCTTCCACGCTCAGCGGCCGCTCTGAATGTAGAAACCTGAGGGACCAGATGAGCTTGAGTTCCCGTGGTCTCCAGCCACCCCCTGCCAGAACGCCCCCTGCTGCTGATCCAAGCAAAAACAGAAGCAGGAGAAATTTGTGCGCGACAAGCCCAGCTTCCAGCTTCAAGGCCAGGCCTGCCGTCTGGTCTCGAAGGCGGTGGAATCGATGACCGACGTCGCTTTGGACCTCGCGGGACTGGACCTCAACCTCTGCTGCGAGGCGCAATTGGTGGGAGAAATCATAATTGACGATCCATTCGCTCCAGAACAGCCCCGCCGCATCCATATAATCGTCCAGCTCGGAAGCGACCACCGGGTTCGGGTCGGGAGGCGTTGGATCGAAAGGCACCCATCCGTAACCCGGGAAATAAACCTCCACCCAACTGTGAGCGTCCCGCGCGCGTACAACAAAGTCCTTTCCGAAGCGGTTATATGATCCCGTCTGAAAGCCATTCACCAGGCGGGCCTGAATGCCGATGGTCCTGAGCATGACAGCCATGGCTGAGGCGAAATATTCGCAATATCCTTTGCGAGTTGTGAACAGGAAGCTTCCCAGCGGATCGGATGAATCAACCCTCGGTTCCTGCAGCGTATAGCCAAAATTATCGCGAAGATAATTGCGGACCAGCACTGCCCTGTCGTAACTGTTGGCAGCAGGGGACGCGACCTTCTCTGCCAGGGCCTTAATCCGAGGATCGAGGTTCGGGGGCAGTCGAAGATACAGCAGACGAATCTCCCTCGGGTAAGTATCCGAGGCCGTTTTGAGGATGGATGGCGATGGCAATCCTACCTGGGAGACTACTTCGTATTGAGATGACGAGAACGCATACCGCGTGTCGTGCAGGGAGTCTGTTCCATCAACGGTCAACAGATGCATCCGCCCGGTGATCAGTCTGGCCCACGGCGCGGCAAAAACGACGTCGGAAGAAATGGGGGAGAGCAGAACTTTGTAACGGAGAGTCTTTTCAGGCCGATTTCTGGCGCCGGGTTCTCGGGGAACGATAAAGCGGTTGTATGCCACCTGCCGGACGGCAGTCTGCCTGGTGCTGTCATTGTACCAGTGGCGGCCGTCAAAACTGTCCAGCGCGACTCCGCGCCATTTGACACCGGAGTAATCGCGAAGGTTATCCTCAGGTAAAACGCGAAAAACAACGGTGCCAGACCGCATGATGCGGCTGAGGTCGCCCAATTTTACGCTGTCGGAAAATCCCGTAAGGTTTTCGGGGTGAGTCCCGAGCCCGGTGAGATAGCCGGAGCGATATCGCGGGATGACAAAGAAGAACAGAGAAGCTGTTGCGAGGGTCCCCAGACCGAGGCCTGCTGCCGTTCTTGTCAGCGCGCGTTCAACTCCGTGCTTGCCGCCTGGAGACGGCAGTCGGGCCGGTGCGGAGCGGCGGGAAGTTTCAATCGATCTCTTGATTTCGTAGCTGATCAGAGTTGAGATGGAGACGAGAACGTAGAGCGTCAGGAAGACCAGAAAGATGGTGTTAATCGTCAGCACTGCTGCGGCAAGGACCATCAGCAGGGAAAGCGCCGCCAGATAAGCGCAATCCCGCCGGGTTACGGCTGAGAAAACCTTCGTGACCGCTGCGAAGAGAACCAGGTGAACGGTGGCATTAAGCATGCTTTCGAGCGGGGTCGCTCCGGCGGAGAGGAATAGAAAGTCGAGAACGAAAAAAGGAATATACAGGATGGCCAGACGCGTCACGGTTTCTGGGGATATCTGCAGGTTCCGCCCCGAAGAATAACCCCAGAGACGCACTCCCAGGGCGATGAAGACCAGGGTGACGGAGACTATATCCAGCTTTCCGGTTGACGCCAGCGTTACGAAGCTGGTTCCGACCATCAGAAGAAGTGATGCTGCAAAGAAGTGGTCAATGCTGGATCCGCCTCTGTTCCTGGCAGGGCTTCCGAGATCTGCTTCTGTTGCACTCGCCATTTGACCAGCCCCTTCAACCATGAACTTCGTCCACGGGCCAGCTTTTCATTACTGGTTTAGAGCAATGCCCGGTCTAAAGCATCACTGATGCGGAGAACCCTTCTGGATGGCTTCCAGGCGGGTCTGCCAGTCCTTTGGCAGGGTGGTGCGCGCCTCCAGAAGGTGAATGGCCTCCTGAATGCTTAGGTTGTCCGGAACGCGTTCGAAGCAGCAGCGAATTTGCTGTACGCGGATGTGAATGTGCTTAAAAATGAGAACAGTCCCATCAAAGTGGACGGAAAGCAGCATCTGATGCCACGTTCCGTCGGGCCCTTGCGACTGTTCCATCCGGAAAGTGCCACCTTTGTTGAGCCGTGCCAGAAAGCCCCACCCGATCTTGACATCTTCGATGAGTGAGCCGCTAATTTTCACCATACGCTCGGTGGAAGGGTCAACCCACAACTCTCCTGCCATCCCCTGAAGAATGAGCGATTGGCGGGAACTCGGCTCGAAATCAGGTGAAGGCTGGAACTTTAATATGATCCGTCCCTGTTGATCTCTGCCGCCATAGGTGTAAATAAACGCCTGGGGAATATCTTTGAGCACGTTGTCCCGCCGCTGCCGGTTGTTTTGCTGGTCCTTAAGGCGCGACTGTTGGAGTTGCGTGTCGCCCGGAAGCTCTGCGAGCAGCGCCTGATTCTGCGCGAGTTGCCGCGGATCGGGCGTGTGGTGGTCCACTTCAATCAGGCGATCCACGCTGCCTTGTGGAGTCGCGATTTCCTCGACTGTGTTGGATCCATCCGGCGTGATGTTACGCTCGATATAGCTATAGTAATGCGAGGGATGTTCGGAGGCCTGCAATTCATTCCGCGCCAAGTTCTTGACCATCTGGTGAATGTTTGGAGAAGACAGAGGAGACCCCTGTCGTGAATGCGCCACCAGGGGCGAAGGAGCCGCCCATAGAATCGTAAGAGTCATGGAAACGTACCAGGATTGAACGCTATTGCTCATTTCCCTTGAGCTGCTTTCCGCCGCTTTTTGAAATGTCGTGCCCAGAACAGGGCGTCAGCCCTGCGGGTTAACAATGCACATAGTTCCGGCAGCGTTTTTTACTTTTGGCCCATATGGATCGCCTTCATTTTATCAGGTCTGCGTTCCTGCAAGAGATTTCGGACGCAATCACCGACAAAGCGCCGCTGTTTATTGTCCTGGGTGCAAAGGCGGTGCCCTTCTCAGCGGTGTAATTTGCGCGGTCAACGAAGAATGGATTTAGCGTCGCCAGAATGATTTAATTACCTGCCGGCAGAGAAATTAGCTCCAGGAGGCGAGATGAAGAGGGTTGGATTCATCTTGAAAGTCAAGTCTGAACTGATGGAGGAGTACAAAGAGCACCACAAGAAAGTATGGCCGGAGATGCTGGACGCGCTTCGACGCACGGGTTGGCACAACTATTCGCTATTCCTGCGAAGCGACGGCACGCTTTTCGGGTATTTTGAAACAGCCGCTGATCTGAAGTCCGCCGTAGATAAAATGGCAAAAGAAGAAGTCAACTCCCGGTGGCAGAAAATGATGGCGCCTTATTTTGAATCCCTTGAGGGGTCCCGCCCGGACGAGATGATGCGGGAACTTGAAGAGGTGTTTCACCTCGACTGAATGAATTATCCCGTTACGCTCTTGATCCAGCCGTTTGTACCCCGTGCTTTCATCGAAAGGGTCCAATAGGGTGCATGGCCCATCGAAACTTCGTTTCAACTTGTCTGCGGCAATTGTACTTTCTTGCGGTGTGCGCCTGACCAGGACCGGACCTGCGGGGTAGTGGCTGCACGGCTACTGCCAGATGGCGCGTGAACGCTGATGGTGACTGCATAGTTACGGCTTGCAATTGGGGCCACTCGTAAGTAGATTCTTATGAGAGTGAAGGCCTTGATTACAGGATCGGGGGGGCTTGTTGGCTCAGCTTGTGCGCGCCTGTTGAGCGATGCAGGATGGGAGGTTGTTGGTGTCGACAACAACATGCGGCAGGAGTTTTTCGGGCCTCAGGCTTCCATCGCGCCGAATATCAAATTTCTGCAGGAATCATTTGTGCAATATCGTCATCGCGCCGTGGATATACGCGACCGGCAGGCGATCCGCAATCTAGTGCGACAAGAGCATCCGGACTTCATCATTCACGCAGCGGCGCAACCATCTCACGACCGCGCCACCTCGATTCCATATGAAGATTTTGATGTGAACGCGGTAGGGACACTGAACCTGCTGGTCGCAGCCAGGGACTTCTGCCGGGACGCACCCTTCTGCTTTCTCAGCACGAACAAGGTTTACGGTGACCGGCCTAACTCGCTGCCTCTGGTGGAACAATCCCTGCGCTACGACTATGCGGACGGCCGGGATGGAATCAATGAATCAATGTCCATCGATGCCTCCCTGCACTCCGTTTTTGGGGCGTCCAAAGTGGCCGCAGACGTAATGAGCCAGGAGTTCGGCCGGCATTTCCAAATGCCGGTGGGAGTGTTTCGGGGCGGCTGCATAACAGGACCCCAGCACGCGGCCGTTCAACTGCACGGCTATCTGGCCTACATTGTCGAATGTGCTGTCACCGGACGTGAATACACAATTTTCGGATACAAAGGGAAGCAGGTGCGCGACCAGATCCACTGTAATGACGTCGCCCGGCTGCTGCTGGAGTTTTTCGGGTCCCCCAGGTGTGGCGAAGTTTATAACCTCGGCGGAGGAAGGCAGAATAGTATTTCCATCCTAGAGACAGTCGAACTGCTGGCGGCAATGGGACTGACGGTCCGATACAGGTACGACCCTGAAAACCGGATGGGTGATCACATCTGCTACATCACGGACCTGGGCAAGGTGCGCTCGCATTTTCCGAATTGGGAACTCAAATACAGTCTTTATCAAATGATCGCCGAAATTGTCGAGGCCCGTTCGAAATCCAAACCCCACGATCTAGAAACCCTTGCCGCGAACGACCGCCAATGATGCCGCAGTGGAAGACAGAAAGTTCGCATCATTACATGCGGACCGGTTCTACAAGGCGACGCGTGGAAGCGGGTGTCCGCATCGAGGAAGAGGATGGAGCGATGCCTCAGATGGAAAGTAGGGCAGGCGGAGTATTCAGCCTGTGTTCACGGGCCGCCGGGTCCTTGCTCCCCGAAGTATGGCGAAGGTTCGAGTTGTCCCGCGAAAGGGCCTGGGATGAGCCCTCCAAGTGGCGAGCGGCCAGGTTACGTCGTCGCGCCTTTCTTGCAGCAAAGACTTTGCCCGTGATTCCCGGCCGACGGGTCCTTGAATTTGGCGCCGGCAGCGGAAGATGGACCGAATATCTGACTCTGGCTTTTGGCGGGCAGAATCCCGTCACTGCCGTGATCTTCAATAAGGAGTTGGAGTATAAGACACGGTTGAAAACCCTCCCCAACACAAGCTTTGTCTACGTCGAAGACGTTGGGTCTGCTTTTCCTCCGGAAAGCTTTGATTATATAGTTGGGACCGATATGCTGACGGACGAACTTTGTTCCGCGACGCTCGAAGTTGTTTACGCCTGGCTCAAACCCGGCGGGAAACTGCTTTTCTTCGTCCCCAATTCATCGAACCCGCTGAGTTGGTTCCGAAAGGTTTTAAACCCTTCCGGCAGAGCCAACCCGACAGCCGGCCTCCAGAAACACGCCGATCTAAAGCTCTGGGCCGATGAGGCTCGGAGCATGGGCTTTTCGAACATCGAAGTCACACCGTGTGAAGTTATTCCGCCTCTGCGTTCCTCCGCCGGGCAGGCGATGACGTTGATTCTGGAGCGAGCGCCGATCGTGCGCCGATTTTCAAGCGTGGTAAGTCTGCACGGTGCGAAACCAGGTGACTCGACAAGCGACGGCACTCCACAATTGAGTCTGGCCACGCATCAGCAGCTTTTTGGTGTGGTTTCGGTTGTGGTCCCATGTCACAACGAGGAGGCGAATATTGATCGTCTCGTCAAGACGCTCCTCGCGCTGTACGGTGATTATATTCACGAGATCGTGATTGTCGATGATAACAGCGCAGACCGAACTGCTGAAGTTGCTGCTGCCCTGGCGGGTACTGAACCCCGCGTCAAGCTGGTGACGCGTAAACCTCCAGCCGGAGTTGGCCGTGCGCTGCGCGACGGGTATGCCGCAGCCATCGGAAAATACATCCTGACGATTGACTGCGATTTCGTTAATATCGCACCGGAATTCAAAGGACTGTTCGACGCGGTTGCCGGAGGCTGTGACGGCGCGATGGGCAGCCGGTTTTCAGCCGAGTCTGCGCTGGTTCGTTATCCATTCTTTAAGATTATCTGCAACCGCGGATACCACCTGCTGCTGAACCTGCTGTTGCGGAAGCGGGTGCGAGATGTGTCAAACAATCTCAAGCTTTATCGCGCGGAGATACTGAAGGACCTCGATATTGAAGAGAACCACTTTGCCGCCAACGTGGAAACGGGCTTAAAGCCACTTCTGATGGGCTACCACATTCAGGAAGTTCCAATCTCCTGGATCAACCGAACGGCAGACATGGGAAGGTCCTCTTTCAGTCTTCTGAAGGTTAGTCCTGATTACGTGCGCGTGCTTCTCCGGACCACATGGAGAAGTTGGCGGGGCGATTTCCGCACTTCATGCTGACGATGTTTGCCGCATCAACTGTTCGGCGGTCGCGTTGCGTTCGGCCGTCTATTCGCAAATCAACTCACCCGATGTAAAGCTGTTGCAGGTGCCAGGTGGGTCTGAATTCGCTTACACGCAATTTTGAAGCAGCAATGAACAAAGAATTCCAAAGTTCATTACGGTGCCGGATTGTGACTCATCTCGACAGAATCGGCAACAGGCCGGGATTGCTCCTGCTGTTATTCGCCTGTGTCTATTTCATCGGATTTGGCATGATCGCTGCAAAGGCAGTGATTTCGAACGACGAGCTTTTCACCCTGTACATCGCTCGTCTTCCTCACTTCAGAAATGTCTGGGCCGCTCTGGCGACAGGGGCGGAGCAGACTCCACCGCTTTTCTATGCCATATCTCGTGCCGACATTCATCTGGTCGGGACGTCCGGCCTGGCCCTCCGGCTTCCGGAGTTGCTTGCATTCGCCCTGATGTGCATCTGCCTTTTCCATATTGTCGCCCGGCGGACTTCGTCCGTTTATGGCTTTCTTGCCCTGCTGTTCCCATTCATGACTACGGCCTTTAATTACGTGTTCGAGGCGCGGGCTTACGCGCTGGTCCTGGCTTTTTCTGCGCTCGGGCTGTTTTGCTGGATTTGGGCTGTGGAGGGCCGGCACCGCCAGTTGGCCCTGATTGGTTTGGCCGCCAGCCTTGCTGCGGCGATATCCTGCCACTATTACGCGGTGCTCAGCCTGTTTCCGCTGGCTTTGGGCGAAGCGACGCGGTCCCTCCGCCGCAAACGTTTGGACGCGGGCGTCTGGTTGGCCCTGGGATTATCATTATCTCCGCTCCTCGTGTTCCTTCCTTTGATCCAGAGCGCCCGAAAATTTGCTCCGCACTTCTGGGCAAAGCCAAAGTGGTCATCCATGGGGTATTTCTATGACCATTTTCTGCTGACTCCATCCGCGATTCCATTGCTGGTGATTTTTCTGGCAATTGTTGCTTATCGCACCCTCCGCCGGCCTGATGCCGACGCTGCCGACACGCCGGTACGTGCTGATGTCCCCGCACACGAAATCGCCGCCGCCGTTGGTTTTCTCTTGATACCGGCCGTGGGCGTGGTCCTGGCCAAGACTATCGTCGGAGCCTATTCGGACCGCTACGCGCTGCCGGCGGTGATTGGTTTGGTCCTGATCGTTGCATGGGGACTGCACAGTGCGTTGGATGGTCGGCGGGCCGTTGCCGCAGCTCTTGGGTTACTTCTGCTGGCATTTCTGGCCATCAAGGAAGTACAAACCTACCGGCGCGTTGTCGTTGAAAAATTGCGGCATACGCAAACGTATAATTTTCTCGAGAGCTATGCGGGCGGCAGCGCCCCGATCGTAATTTCGGGTCCGATGGACTTTATGGAACTTTCTTATGACGCTCCCAAAAGTCTGGCACGGCGGCTGACTTATCTGGCGGACCCTCGGCTGTCCCTCCAGTACACGGGATCAGACGATGCGGAGAAGGGTCTGGTGGAGATGAGGTCCTGGGCAGGACTCGATGTGCAACAGTTTCGCGAGTTTGTTGCTGCCGGGCAAAAGTGTTACGTTTACGTGATCAATTATCCGGATGCGTATGCCTGGGTCGTTCGCGGGTTCCAAGCGGCGCATTGGCAAATTGTGCTTGAACAATGGCAGGGGGGAATGGTTCTGTTCTCGGCAGCGCCCGCCGGCAAAGCGCAGGCTCCCCTGCCTTTGGCAGAAGCGGCGCCATAGAACTCTCCGGGACAACTTGGAAGTTTTGGTCATTCTGGAGACGTCCGGGTATGATGGGCACATGTCCTTGACGAAGGGCTGGAGGTTTTCTAAGATGACACGGAGGCGCATCTTTTCGATTCCGTGATTAGGGCTATGCTGAAGCAGCGCAAGCCACGCAACCACCGTCATGCTCGGAGCTCACCCGGCTGGGTCCTTATCCCGGACAAGCTTTACTTTCGCATCGGCGAAGTCAGCGAGCTTGCTGACACCAAACCGTACGTCCTGCGCTATTGGGAAACCGAATTTCCCAGCTTGAAGCCGGGCAAGAGTGCCACGGGCCATCGCCTTTACCGGCGCCCGGATGTCGAAATGGTCCTTGAGATTAAACGGCTCCTCTACGAACAGGGTTTTACTATCGAAGGCGCTCGCAAGCATCTGGCGGGAAATTCCGGCGCTGTTGCGGGAACTAAATCGAGCGCGCCCTCCAGTCTTAATCAATCTCGCATGAAGGCGATTAAACGCGAACTCCTCGGAATCTTGACAATCGTTTCCCGATGATGCTAGCGTTGAATTCGTGCCATTCAGCCCATATTTGAGCGTGAAGGCGTGGATTGCCGGGACGTAGCGCAGCCTGGTAGCGCACTTGCTTGGGGTGCAAGTGGTCGCCGGTTCAAATCCGGCCGTCCCGACCATCAATGCAGTGGTTAGTGAAAAGTGGGAAGCGCCCGCGGAATCTGATTTGCGATTTGTCCGACTAGCTCAGCGGCAGAGCAGTCCCAAAAACGGGATGGATTCTGGCTCGACTCCGAAACGGGCCAAGGGGTTTCGGTCGCATGCTTGCCACTGGTCATGGTTTTTTCGGGGCGTGGCGTAGCCTGGTAGCGCGCTTGGTTCGGGACCAAGAGGTCCCCAGTTCAAATCTGGGCGCCCCGACCATTCCTTCTTACTTTTTCTTCGCTGATCCAAGCTCTCTCTGTCAGGAATGCTGTTCCAACTCCTGAACAGGGGCCCAAAATCTGCTGCCGGGCTGCTTAGATGCTAATCTCGTGCTTCTAATCCCATTTCTTCAGTGTCGGCCAGATTTGTTGCAGATTCCAGCCACGGGGCTGCGTGCAAACCCACACAGGACCTCGTTCGAGGGAATACGGGACTCCGAATGTACCGGCGTGTATGACCTGCCCGAAATATTTCTCCAGATGCTCGCGCGTGTCGCCCAAGACAATCATTGACAGGCCCTTGAATTGACGTGGTCCCCAAAGGTAATAGTTCTGATGGCCTGAGATTGCTTTCGGCAGGCCATATTTCGGGCCGAAGAAATCGATCGCTCCCGCC
Source organism: Terriglobia bacterium (assembly GCA_035712365.1). Taxonomy (NCBI): domain Bacteria; kingdom Pseudomonadati; phylum Acidobacteriota; class Terriglobia; species Terriglobia bacterium. The sequence goes on along the minus strand of DASTAW010000008.1, from coordinate 180,753 downwards.
TCGCCGTAATTCTGCGCGTACACGGCGGTCACCGAGCGCAGCCCGAATGGAAGCCGATCGTACGCCTCGGCCACCGCGGCTGTCATCTGCTCCCAGCCGAGATCGTCCGAGTAATATTGAGGCAGCGGCGAACGGAGATGACTCTTCTCCGTGGCGGGTGGCGCAAGATGAAGTCTTTCCTGATAGTGAACGTACGTTTCGAGCGGCAGGACCGGAACCATCATCGGCAACAACGGCGCGGTACCCGCAACCAGTACCGCCACGGTGGCGGGTTTGAGCCAGTGGCGATCTCTGGCCATGCGTTCGATCGCCACTGCCCCCGCAGCCAGCAGCATGGGGTAAGCGGGCGCTGAATAGTAACCTTTTCCGTGCAGCAACATGGTTGTCACCACGACTATAAGAAAGATCCATCCCAGCACTCGAAAACGCTTGCCCTCCGGCGCAAAAAACAGGTACAGCAGACCTGCCAGCCAGATTGGGAAATTGAGCGGCGACATCATGAATATCTGTTCGCCCAGGGATGCCAGAGGGCCTCGGACGATGTCACGGCCGCTGGCCCGAATGTGGTGCATCAGCGCGATGAACGGCCAGTGATGGTGGACGTTCCATAGCAGATTGGGAAGAAAGATGGCGAAGGCAATCACTCCTGCCAACCATATCCACGGCGACCGAAACGCCTTGCGCTCTGCCGTCAGCAGCAGGCCGACGACCACGGCAAGCCCGAAAAGGGCCATCGAATATTTATTCTCCAGCCCAACGCCAGCCAGCACACCAAACCACAGCCAGAGGCGCTGATTTTGCGTCTTGATGATGCGAATCACTAGATATGCACACCCCATCCAGAAGAGCGGTTCGAAGACATTCATAGTCAGCAGGTGAGCGTTGGTCACGAATACGCCCGCGAGCGCAGTGCTCAGCGCCGCTAGTAGCTGGGCGAAACGGCCCCCGCCAAACTCTCGAGCGATCATTCCGGTCAGCCAGATGATGGCAGCGCCGGCTAGTGCCGGAAGAAAGCGCAGGGCCTGGAGAGAATTACCAATCGTGTGGACGGTGAGCCACGTGAGCAGGGCAATCAAGGGCGGCTGATCGACGTAGCCGAAGGCCAGGTGGCGTGAACAGGCAAGGTAATAGAGCTCGTCACGGAAATAACCGTATCGTCCGGCGGTGAGCATGTGGGCCAGGAAGCTTGCCGCCGCGATATAGAGTACAATCGCTGTGCCACCTGAAAACCAACTGGGTCGCCTCGACTCAGTTGTATTCGGCCTGCCGCTTGTCTCTACCTGTTGCGTCTGTGCCATTGAACTGCTATTCATTCTCGCAAGAAAGCTTCGCCGTCGCCGCAGCGGGCGGGCCGTAGCACGCGTCGCGATCGGATTACACAGCAAGCTGGATCCACTGCTGGAGCGCACTGACTGGCAGATCAACTCCAGCGTCGCGATAGGCCAGCAGCAGCGAACCCAGGACCGGAGGAAGTAAAGCAGCTCGAACTTCAGCGCGGAGTTCGCCGCTAGATACGCTCTCGCTGAAACTTGCCAAGACAAGCTCGCTTTGGAAAGCTCCGCCGGCATAGCAGACGGGGAATTCAGGACCAGATGCCCGGCGGCCGGTATCGGCAGAAGGCGGAAAAACGAGCGAGATGACAACCTGAGCAAAACGCGCCAGATCACGACCGGCGTCGCGCAATATCTCCTGGGCAACCTTGTCGCCCTGCTGGGCCGCTTCATCCACCCAGACCGAAAGCCCCGCCAGGTGGTCGCGCGAAAGTGACCCTGCATAATACCTCTCGGTCAGTTCGTACGGCGAGCTGACGGAGAGGCGTTCAAAAAGCATGGGAGTCAAGATGGTTTCGGGAGCCATGCGGTCATATTCCGCAAGCGCTGCCCGGACCGCGGCCCGGCCAATCCAGTAAGCACTGCCTTCGTCGCCGAACTGGTGGCCCCATCCGCCTACTCGTGCTTCTTCGCCCTGCGCGTTGACGCCGCGGGCCACGGATCCGGTACCCGCGATGACAATGATTCCCGGCGCCCCAGCCGTTGCCCCTGCCAGCGCGTTGACCGAATCGTGGACAACCCTGAGATGCTCAGTGCGAACAATCCGTTTGAGTATCCGCGTTTTGATGTCCGTTTCACCTGTCATTCCGAAACAGGAGGCTGCAAAAGTATGCTCATCCGTATTCGAGAAGTGGATCGAGGCCAGCGCGTCGCGAATGGTCGCCAGCACCACGCGTTCCAGGCGTTCCGGGCCTCCCGGTTCCTCAGTATGATTGCTGGGGCCTCCGCTCGATTGCGCGACTATGGCGCCGTGTTCGTCGCCCACCACGGTTCTGGTGGCCGTCTGGCCGCCGTCTACGCCGAGGAAAAGCTTCATGATTTCAGCTTCCTTCTTCCGGTCCTCGAAATGCCGGCACGACGGGATTCCCCGTGGTAAGACCGTTCTTCGCCTTTGCCGGTTTTAGCGTCTGGGCAAGCGTCAATAAAGCGGCGCGCGAGCCACTCAAAATCAGTGATGGCCGTGCCCACCACGACCGCGTAGACACCCAGATCAAAGGCCTTCCGGACGTGATCGGGTTCCTGCACCCGTCCCTCAAGAATCACGGGGATATCAACTTCCCGTACCAACTGCCGGGCAAGTTCGAACGCCGGTCCCGTGCACTGGCGAGTTTCCTCGGTGTAGCCGCAAAGCGTTGTTCCTACTATGTCAAACCCCAGCTTCGCTGCTTCAACTCCCTGCTTGAGGGTAGCGACGTCAGCCATCAAGAGCGCACCAAGATTGTCTTTTGCGCCAGCGACGATGTTGGTGAGGGATTGGCCCCGCGGGCGGGCACGTTCTGTGGCATCCATGGCGATAATCCGAGCGCCTGCTCGACAAACGCGTTGGGCCGATTCGATGGTCGGGGTGATGTAGACATCGGAATCCGGATCATTTATCTTTTCAATGCCAATGATGGGAATGTGTACCGCGCGGCCGACTGCCCGGATGTCTCGAACGCCTCGGATGCGGACTCCGACCGCTCCTTGTTCTTCAGCCACGGTGGCAAGCGCGGCGACAAATCGGAGACGGTCGAGCGCAGACTTCAGACGCGGCTGGCAGGAAACAATCAATCCGTGCTTCAGTTGTGATAGCGTACCGTTCTTGTCCACGACGACCCATAGTATATTTCACCTGCGTGGGCCGGTGGAACCCCGACGTGTAAATGGTCCGATGAGGGATTAATGGACGCAACTTCATCCGCGCTCGGTTTGGGTCTGGCGCTGGCAATCATCTCCGGGCTCATGAACGGGACTTTCACCCTGCCCATGCGCTATCTGGGGCGATGGTCGTGGGAAAACGTCTGGGCGCTTTTTATTCTGATCGCCTGCCTGTTAATGCCGGCAGTTATAGCAACAGCAACGGTTTCACGCCTCGGCGAAGTGCTTCGCCAGGCCCCCACGCATGCCATCGCGATGGCAGTGATCTGCGGATTCGCCTGGGGTTTCGGGGCCGTGATGTTTGGCCAGGGTGTCAGCGCCATCGGCATTTCTTTGGGCAACACCTTTGTCCTGGCCATCAGTTCCTCGCTGGGCTCCTTCCTTCCCATTCTTGTGCTTGACCCTGGCAAGGTGTTCGAAAGCCAGGGGGAAGCGATCATGGCGGGCACAGGGATTGCCATCGCGGGCATCGGCTTTTGCGGCTACGCAGGAAAGCTGAAGGAACGCAGTCAGGGTAACCAAAATGTCCGCCAGGAGATGGTGGGGGAAGCGCGTCCGTTTTGGATTGGTCTGGTGCTCTGCGCGGGCGCGGGCGTGCTTTCGGCGGTGTTCAACATTGGGTACAGTTCTGCGCAGGGGATTGTCCAGTCCGCGGTTCGACTGGGTAACAGCGCGTTTGCAGGTTCCAATGTTGTCTGGCTCTTGATGCTCACCGGCGGAGCAATTGCAAATCTTGGCTTTTGTGCGTACCTGTTCAGGAAAAATCAAAGCTGGGCAAAATATGCGCAGCCCGGATCTACATCCCTTTACGGACTGACCTTGCTGATGGGGTTGCTTTGGGGCGGAAGCATCTTCGTTTATGGTTCGGCAGCGCCAAAGCTCGGCAGGCTTGGTCCGGCCATCGGCTGGCCGCTCAGTCTCTCGGTTGGTCTCCTCACCGCAAACCTGTGCGGCATTTTTGCCGGCGAATGGCGCTACTCGCGCACAGTTGAGCGCCTGCTGATGGGTCTTGGACTGCTGGTCCTGATTCTGGCTATCATCACTCTTGGTTGGTCAGGCACGCTTTCATGATGGCAAGTTGTGCTCACACCAGGTGGCCAGTTGAATGGATGTCCCGCAATACACGGCAGATCCTGCCAGGCAAATCAACCCTCAATCCCTGCTTCCGGCTCGGGCTAATTCCGGGCGAGGTGCTCGGCGTCGGGCGCCAGAAGCGGTGCGCCGACAGCTTCGGACTCCTCCTGGCGTTTGCCGCGCTTGCGCCACTTCAGGAACGAATCCATATAAGTATAGAAAACGGGCGTGACATAGAGTGTTACAAGCTGGGCGAACAACAGGCCGCCAACCACGCAGAGGCCCAGCGGACGCCGCGAATCGGCGTCAGCGCCGATGCCGATGGCGATGGGCAGCGTGCCGATGATGGCGCATGCGGTGGTCATCATGATGGGCCGGAATCGAATCATCGAGCCCTGATACGCGGATTCGCTGGCCGTGTAATTTCCTTTGCGCTCCAGTTCCAGAGCAAAATCGACCATCATAATGGCGTTCTTCTTGACGATGCCGATCAGCATGATCAGGCCGACAAAGCCATAGAGGTCGAGGTCCAGGTGGAACAGAGAAAGAGTGAGCAGGCCGCCGAACGCCGCCGCGGGCAATCCGGTGAGAATCGTGATGGGATGCGCGTAACTTTCATAGAGGATGCCCAGCACGATATAAATCACCAGCACCGTCATGATCAGCAGGACGCCAAGCCCGGTCAGGGATTCCTTGAAGGCCTGGGCGGCGCCCTGGAAGTCCGTAGTAATGGAAACGGGCAGCATGGATCGGGCAAGGCCCTCCACTTCGCTCACTGCCTGGCCCAGCGCCACGCCGGGCGCAAGGTCGAAGGACATCGTCACGGAGGGAAGCTGACCGCTGTGGTTCACGGTGAGCGGGCCGACGCTCGTCGTAAACTTTGAAACCGCGCTCAGCGGCACCAGTTGGCCGGAGGATGAGCTGATGTAGAGCTCCGAAAGCATGTTGGGATCGCTCTGGAACTGGTCCTGCACCTGGAGCACCACCCAGTATTCGTCGCTCGAGGTGTAAATGGGAGACACAAGGCGCTGGCCGTACGCGCTGTACAGGGCACTCTCCACCTGCTGTGGCGTCACTCCCAACGCTGCGGCTTTGTCCCGATCGACCACGACGTTGGCCTGCGGATTCTTGATCTGGAGATCACTGGTAACGTCCTCGAGCCCGGGCAAAGTTCTCATCTGAGCTTCAAACTTCTGGGCGTACTTGTAGAGGTCGTCCGTTTGCGGGCTGGAGAGCGTGTACTGGTAAAGGCTCTTGGTCATGTGGCCGCCAATCCGGATGGAGGGCGGATTGGTGAGAAACGCGCGGATTCCGGGAACCTTGTCCAGCTTTGGCTGCAGCTCATGGATGACGTCGTCGATCGTCATGTGGTGTTCGTAGAGCGGCCGAATCCACTTGACCACGGAACCAACGACGGCCAGGCGCCCGTAGCGGGAAACAAGATGATCATATGCCGCACTGTGGCTCCAGGGTCGATCGGGCCGGTCTTTCAGGTGGAGGAAGGCACGGCCATTGTTCATGCCGTTGTTGAAGGACCCGCCGATACCCGAGAAGAATTGAACGACGCTCGGATCGGCCGCCAGGATGGCATTGACCGCCTGCTGATGCATCTTCATGGCGTCAAAAGAGATGCCCTGGTTTGCTTCGGTCGCGACGGCAATCCGCCCCGAGTCGCCATTGGGCAGGAAGCCCTTCGGAATTTTCCAGAACTCCCAGGCGGTGCCTAGCAGTACGAGAAAACCGAAAAGCATCACCAGCACGCGGTGACTCAGGGCCCATCGAAGTGTCCAGCCGTACCCGCGGAGCGCGGCATCCAGGATGCTTTCCAGTTTGCGATACAACCACCTTTGCTGTTTCTCATGCTGAGGGCGCAGATAGTGCCGGGCGAGCATCGGGCTGAGGGTGACGGAAACCACGCCGGAAACGAGGACGGCCGAAATGATGACCACGGCAAATTCGTGGAGCAGGCGGCCGAAAACTCCAGGCATGAAAAAGACGGGAAGGAAGACGACGGCCAGCGAGATGGTCATCGAGAGAATGGTGAAGTTGACTTCGCTCGAACCGTCGAGCGCGGCCTGCAGCGGCGCCTTTCCCATCTCAAGATGACGCACGATGTTTTCCAGCATGACGATCGCGTCATCGACAACGAAGCCCACCGACAAGGTCAGGGCCAGCAAGGATAGATTGTCAATGGTGTAACCAAGGAGATACATCACGGCGAACGTGCCCATAATCGCCATGGGCAGGGCCACGCTCGGTATGATGGTGGCGGAAGCGTTGCGCAGGAAAAGGAAGATGACCAGCACAACCAGAAAAACTGCCAGCAGAAGAGTGAACTTGACGTCATTGACCGATTGTTCGATGGAAACGGAGCGGTCGTACTCGATCGAGAGATATATGGACGGAGGCAGAATCGAGTAAAAGCGCGGCAGGAGTTTTCTGATGTTCCTGACAATCTCGATGGTGTTGGTGCCGGGCTGCCGCTGGACGGCCAGCAAAATGCCCGGCACGCCGTTAATCCAGTTTGCTACATAATTATCCTGGATCCCGTCAACGACAGTAGCCACCTGATCCAGCCGCACCGGCGCTCCATTCCGGTAAGCGACGATGAGCGGGCGATAGACCGAAGCGTCGGAAAGCTGCCCGTTGGAATCGAGGTTGTAGGCCTTGTGGGCGCCATAAAGCGTCCCCATAGGCATATTGACATTTGCGTTTTGGATTGCCTGCTCAACCTGATCAATACCAATCTGACGGCTGGCCAGCGACTTGGGGTTCAACTGGACACGTACAGCGTACTTTGCCGCGCCGTTGACGCCGACCTGTGCAACGCCGGGAATCATTGAAATCTGCTCGGCAATCAGGTCTTCCGCGTACTGGTCCACTTTATAGAGTGGAAGAGTCGGTGAAGTCACCGCCAGCATAAAGATGGCCTGGTCGGCCGGATTCACTTTTTTCAGGGTCGGAGGAAAGGGCAAGTTGGACGGGAGTTGGCTGGCGGCCGCGGCGATGGCCGACTGCACATCGAGGGCGGCCGAATCGATGTTCCTGCTGAGGTCGAACTGCAGCGTGATCGACGTATTGCCCAGAGAACTGGTGGATGTCATCGAATCCAGGCCGGCAATCGTGGTGAACTGCTTTTCCAGAGGGGTCGCCACCGAGGAAGCCATCGTCTCGGGACTGGCGCCGGGGAGCCCGGCAGAAACCTCGATGGTTGGGAAATCGACGTTGGGCAGGTCACTGACAGCCAGATAGCGGTAGCCGATAATGCCGAAGAGAAGAATGGCCAGCATCAGGAGGCTGGTCATGACGGGGCGGCGAATGAAAGGTTCGCAAAGGTTCATGCGTTCGCGCCTTGCTACAGGGTCTTGGTGAAATAGACCTTGGTGCCTGGAACCAGCCGCACCTGGCCGTCCGTAACGACGGTTTCTCCCCCAGTGAGGCCCTGCAGGATTTCCGTGCTGTTGTTAACCGTTTGCCCCACCTTCACCTGCCGGACATCAACGGTCTTGTCCTGCTTGACTACAAACACGTAATCGCCTTGCTGCCCTGCCTGGACCGCTTGCGAGGGCACCACCAGCACATCCTGCTGCTTGCCAAGATTCAGCACGACATTCGAAAACTGGCCGGGCCAAAGGTGGTGGTCCGTGTTGGGAAATGTTGCCATCAACTGGATGGTGCCGGTTGTGGTGTCGACCGTGTTGTTCACAAACGTCAGAACACCTGTTTCAGCACTGGAGGCGCCGGGTGGCGTTGCACTAACGCGCAAACGGGAGCGCGCCATCGAATCTTTAATCGCTTCCAGATACTGCTGTGGAACAGAAAAAATGACGTAAATGGGATCAATTTGATTGATCACCACCAGCGTTGGCACATCATTCGCCTTTACGGTTGATCCGGGCGAAATGAGCTGTTCTCCGGTGACCCCGCTGATGGGAGCGTAAATCGAGCAATAAGAGAGTTGGATTTTGGCCGTGCGAATGGCCGCCTCGTCGGCTTGGACCGTGGCCGCTGCGGCCGCCGAACTCGCCTGTGATTGATCGTTCTGCTGTGGGGAAACAATCCCTTCTTTATAGAGCTGTTGAGTGCGCTGAAGCTCCGCCTGGCTGAGCTGGGCCTGGGCCTTGTCCCTTGCCAGAGCGGCCTCGGCCTGCGCATTAGCCGCGAGAAAGGGTTCCTTATCCAGTGTTACAAGCAAATCACCTTTGGTGACGAACTGGCCCTGCCGGTAATGGACTTCTTCGACGATGCCCGCGACCTGCGACTCCACGGAGACCGTCTGGAAAGCTTTGCCCGTACCGATTGCGGTCAATTCGATCGGAATCGTCTGCCGCCCGGCCTCAGCCACCATCACCGGGACAGCGGCGCTGTCCTGCGGTCGCGCAATCTCTCCACTGGTTGCTGATCCTTGCGCCGGCGCGTCGCTATCGGCGCATCCCCCGAAGAGCACAACAAACAGTAATGGTATGAGTGCAAGGAATTTGCAGACTCTGCTCATGCGGCCCTGTATCCTGCTGGCGGCGAAATTATGCCACATTTGTTTTCGAAGTGGAAGCATTCCTCGATGACGAAACGATTGAATCTCTCACGGTTTTTTCGAAAAGAGATGCTGCTGATCCGGTTCTTCCCCAAGTCTCAAAATTGTCAAACCGCCTCTGCGGAATCGCTTAAAGGCGGCTCACATGCTCCAAGGTGTTCGCGTGTCTGCTATTGTTGTGGGCCGAAGACGAACGCATTGGAATCAACGCGAGGAGACTTAACGGTTGCATGGTGAGCCGTGAGGGAATCGAACCCCCAACCTACTGATTAAGAGTCAGTTGCTCTGCCAATTGAGCTAACGGCCCGCAAATCGCACCACATTGGATTCACTGATGTACCAAAACAGTCTAACACAATCCCCCCCGCCTTTTTAAGGACATCGCTGCCCGTGGGAAGTCGGGCCGTTGCGCACCGAAATGCGATTTGATTTATCATCTTAAATGGCCGCTTGCAGGCCGGTTGATGTTGAGCGGCGTTATGGATAACGTGCCAGGCGGAGGGTACGAAGGTCGCCCGCTCATCTTTTATACAACCGTGGTTTCAACCGAAGATCCAAGCGAGGAGCAGGACTCGATGGCAGTTGTTAGTCTCAAGGAAGTCGCGATTATTATCCGCCCAGGAAAAGACAACGTCGCGGTGGTGAAGACAGATTTCATCGAAGAGGGCGCGCATCTCCAGCATGATGAAAGCGTGATCACCCTTTCCGGGCGCGCTCTCCGGGGTCAGAGCTTTGCCGTCAGTGATATTCCGGAAGGGAAGCCCTTTATTTCTCTCGGCGATCCGATCGGGCTCGCTGCATGCGAAGTCCGCGCGGGCGATCCCATCGATGAAACCAACATCGACCACCACCTCCCGCGCCTGAAAGTGCGTTATCGCGACAATCCTGCTCCCAATCCCATTGACGCCAATCTCGCGGCGCGGACGTTTGACGGATTCGTCAGGCCGGACGGCGGCGTGGGCGTTCGAAATTTTGTGGGCATTGTGACCTCCGGAATGTGTTCCGCTGCGGAAGCCCGTGAAATTGCGTTCCGTGCCATGCGGGAGATTTATAGTCGGGAAAAGTTCCCCAACGTTGATGGCGTGGTTCCTATTGTTCATGACTCCGGCTGTGGCATGCCGGATGGCAAAGCCGTCGCGCTGCTCAACCGGCTCCTGACCAATTCTCTGCGCCATCCGAACCTGGGATCGGCCATCTACATCGATCTTGGATGCGGAAAGACCTGCGTCGAGTGCTCTGTGCCGGTCTTCGAGAAAGAAATCGAGAATTACAACCAGCGGGTTGTGAACCTCACGATTCAGCAGGCAGGGGGCGGTCGAAAGACCGTTGAGAAGGGCCTGGCGATCGTCGAAAAGATACTTCCCATCGCAAATCGATATGTCCGCCAACCGCTGCCCATTTCAAAGCTGATCGTTGGAACGGAGTGCGGAGGCTCCGACCGGTGGTCCGGCGTAACCGCCAATCCGGCCGTCGGAGTCGCCGCTGACATGTTTGTGAAAGCCGGCGCCGCAGTCTTCCTTCCGGAAATTCCCGAACTTCAGGGCGGCGCCATGGTGGACCTCGCGCACCGCGCCCGCACCCGCCAGGTCGGACGCAAGCTGATGCAAGCCCTGAAGCGCTATCAGAAATATGTGGAGATGTTCGGAGAGGACTTCCGCGAAAATCCTTCGCCGGGAAACAAAAAGGGCGGGCTCTACAACATCTTTTTGAAATCGAGCGGCGTGAAAGCCAAGGGCGGAACGTCGATCGTTGAAGATCTGGTTGACTATGGTGAGTGGCTGGGCGACCGCAAAGGACTATATGTCCTCTATACGCCGGGCTATGACCACCTTGCGACGCCAGCACTCTTCATGAGCGGCGCGCAAATCACGCTGTTTACAACAGGCCGCGGCACGGGCATCGGCTCCGCGCTGGGACCGGTGACCAAGATCGGGTCGAACAGCATTCTATCCAACCACAACGGCGATATTGATATCAACGCGGGAACCATCCTCGACGGAGATGAAACCGTTGAAGAAGTTGGAAAGCGCATTTTCGAGCATACCCTCGATATAGCTTCCGGCCGAACCATGGTTCGCGCGGAGGAATCAGGCTTCCACACCGAGTTCAAGGTTTGGGAGTCGCTCTGGCCTTCCCTCTAAGCAATTCTGCCATTCCGCAATAACCGTCAAACTTCAGACATCCAGATCGCGGTCAGGGCGGGGCCCTAGTGCTGCTCTTCAACGAGATGATGGTTGACGGCAAACAGCGCAAGTTCCAGGCGGTTGGACACGCCCAGCTTGTCAAAAATATTTCCGAGATGGTGCTTGACCGTCTGCTCGGCGATGGAGAACTTTTCGGCGATGTCCTTGTTGGTGTATCCGTTAACGATGGCTGCAATGATATCAAGCTCGCGGGGCGTCAGATTGTACGAGCGTTTCCTGGTCCCTTGCTCGGGTATGGCGGTGAGATCGCGGATGATTCGCACCAGGTCGGAAACGCTTTCGCGGCCCACCCAGTACTGGCCGTCCATCACGCAACGAATGCTCTTCAAGAGGAGCTCAGTGGCGGATTCCTTGAGGACTACGCCCCGCACTCCGTGGTGCAGAGCATCGACAATCTGGTCACGCTCTATGGCTGCCGTAAGCAGGATGACCTTGATGGATTCAACGGTGCCGCCGAGCTGCCGGAGCGCTTCGAGTCCAGGAACACGGGGCATGGCCAGGTCCAGCAACAGGATGTCGGGTTTGAGCTGGTGAGCCATCTCAATGGCTTCTCCGCCATCTGAAGCCTCACCGATCACCTTGAAATCATCTTCCGCTTCCAGCAGCCTCCGCAAGCCGTCCCGGAAGATGGGGTGGTCGTCAGCAATCAGGATCCGAACGGATTGTGCAACATCACCCATAGGTGTTTTTCGGCAGGCTGACTTCCACGCGAGTCCCCTTGCCGGGGACTGATTCTACAACAAGTTCGGCCCCAATGGTGCGAACTCTTTCCTTTATGACCACTGGACCCTTACGAATGGCGTCAAGCTCCGCCAGCGAAAGGCGGCCTGAAAAGTCGAACCCATGCCCGTCATCATCTATGGCCAGCCTCAAACGCCCGTCGTGCTGCCCCAGTTGTACCAGCACCTTGTGGGCCCCGCTGTGCTTCCTGGCGTTCACCAGACCTTCCTGAACAATGCGCGCCAGTTGATTGCAGACTCGAGGCGGCAATGAGATATCTTGCAGTGTCGAAACAAAGCGGCTTGAAATCCCCGTGTCGCGCTGGAACTTGTCAACCATGGAGAACAGGAAATCCAGGAGCTGCGTAGGCCGGATTTCAACGGGTTTCATCTGCTGCATCAGTTCGCGCAGGTTGAGTACTTCCTGTCGAAGAATTCGCTGGATGTGGGAAAGCCGGTCAACGATGTCGGCCGTGGAAGCGCCGGGCTTGCGGCGCAGGACGTCAACTTCAAGTTCCAATCCGATCAGCGACTGAATGACGCCGTCGTGCAGCTCCCGTGCCACCCGCGCCCGCTCCAGGGCGCCGGCTCGTGTGCGCAAACGGGTGGTGAGAAACGCCGTGTAAATGGCGGGGCTTACTTGCAGCGCCAGGGCTCGAAGGAAGCGCACGGCAGCTTCCGGGGTGGACGGAAGCCTCGGACCAAACAGAAGCATCACGCTCGACCATTCATCCGCATACACTGTCCTCGCGCCCAGAAACCTGCGCACCTTCTGAACGTCAATAAGGGCGCTGGGCGGCGTCCAGCTTTCGCCAAAAAGCCGTCTCCCGTCCTCGTCTAAAGCATAGACCTCGTATGCTGAAGGATCGGGGCTCTTCGGCTTGCGCCTGGCATACCATACGTGGCCGGGGGTTTCAAACAGGCTCTTCTCGCCCTGCTGTGGGCCGAGTTCGGTGGTTGACAGCGCCAGTTTCCCGCCAGGGTTCTCCCTCTCGACGTTCCAGATAAAGGCCCGCCCTGAGCTGTGGTCGAGTACCGCCAGGATGCCCCGGTCGGTCCGGTAAAGCCTCAAAATTTCGTCAAACACGGCCTCGAGCGTTCCTCGAACTCCGACTTCCGTGCGGGCCTTTATCATTACATTCGCGATGGCCGTGGTTTCTTCCCGCAACTGCTTTTCTTCCTCACCAAGATATCCCAGCAGGTAACCCAGGATGAGCAGATAGACGCCGCGCATGACGAACGAGTTCAGATCGTAGGCCCCGCGGAACATGCCCGGGAAGGTCAATCCTTTTGCAAGCGTGAAGAACGATTGCGACATGTAGAGCCCGGTCGAGATCAGGGCTGTCAGCAGGGTTGCCTGCAGCCCCCAGCGATAGGCTGCCTCAAGCAGAACGAAGGTATAGAAGAGGTAGAACGGGCTGTTAGGTCCGGCGGTAAAAATGGCAATGAGCGCTGGCCACAAGACATCGAGCGAGTGAACGGCCAGACGAAAAGTGGGCGACGAATTTCGCTGGGTCCGGACCAGAGCCAGCACCCCCACTGACTCAAAAGCAAAAAGGGCCAGTAATCCCCAAACAACTGTGGGATACTGGCGTGGCTCCGTGGGGTCAAGCCATATGACGAACAGCGATGCCACGGCCAGAAGAGCACGAGTAGCTGCAAGGATCCTCTCGATGCGTTGCGGTTCGCTGGCTGCGACCCACTGCCGTTTCAGAGATGGGAAGGAACCCATTACGCCTCTCAGGCCGGTTATGGCACCGTTCATTATGGCAAGCCAGCCCAAGGGTGACAAGAGGGTTTCGGCGTAGCGTAACGGGCAGAACCCGCTTTCGCTAACCTGTTACTGGCCCTTGAGTTCCAGCCGGTCCCGGAGAGAAACGGCGCGCCGCCTGCCCGTCGGTGGAGAAAGACGGCGTCTGCCTTTTGGACTGCTTTGCGGCACACGGGAACAGTCGCGGAAAGACGACAAACAATCTAATCAGCGGAAAGGGGACAGGATGAATCGCAGAGAATTTATGCGCGATGTTGCGGCTGGGATTTCGGCGACAAGTGTTCCAAGCCTGATGACGGCAGAAGAAAAGGCGGCGGTTTCGCCTCGAGCCTGGCTGAAGACCACGCCCTTTGTAGCTGTGGGAAGTTGGGACGATATGCCGATCTTTTTCCGTCGTGTTGGCGGCCAAGGGACCTGGCAGGAAGCCGACTATCGCAGCGAGCACACGGAGGCAACGGTAAGGAAACTCAAAGATCTCGGCGTGACGATGGCCATCATCGACTTTTTTAAGGGCTTTGGCCTTGAAGCGGAGGCCGAGCACATCAGCCTGGCCAGAAAAATGGCCGTCCTGCTCCACCAGCATGGCATCCGCGTGGGGCTGTACGTGGGCAGCACCATCGCGTACGAAACCTTTTTGCTGGAAGATCCCTCAGCCCAGGAATGGTTTGTTCCTGACTATCTTGGCCGCCCGGTCATCTACGGCGACCAAACTTTCCGCAAGCGCGTCTACTTTATGCATCCCGGATATGTGAACTACATCAAGCGTGTGGTCCGCATGGGGGTAGAAGACCTCAAAGCCGACCTGATTCATTTTGACAATACAAGTCTGCAAGGCCGCCCTGAAATATTCCAGCATCCCCTCGCCGTCAAGGATTTTCGCGAATACCTGCAAACCGTCTACTCCCCGCAGGAACTCGAAGAGCGCCTGGGTTTCTCGAACGTGAAATATGTTCTGCCGCCGGTTATCGAAAGGCCGCTGGTTGTGATCGACGATCCGCTGTTCCAGCTCTGGACGGACTTTCGCTGCCGTCAGTTGAACCGCTACTATGCCTCGATGCAGGCTTATGTTCACGAACTGAATCCAGCGGCGATCATCGACAGCAATCCCAGTTCGGGAATGGCTGGTACGAACACGGTCTGGGAGCAGGGAATTTCATATCCCGGACTTCTCCCTCACATGGAGATTAGTTGGACTGAAGAGGGAAACTATGCCGGAGTTACGCAGGACGGAATCCTGGTTTCCAAAATTCGCACCTACAAAACAGGCGGCATTCTCGGTACCCAGATTCTTACCTACACCGCGGGAGGAGGTTATTACGGCGGGGAAGGCGGCGATCGCGCGTCTATGGCGGAATCAATGGTGTTCAACCGCCAGAGCCTGGGCATGGTTAGCGGCATTCTCAAAGCTGAGGGACTGCCGGAAGATCAAATGCGGTACATCCAATTCTTTAAGCAAAACTTTAAGTATTATGCGGACGTGGAAAACGTGCCGGACGTCGCCGTCCTCTACTCTTACGCTTCCATGGGATTTAACAACGATCGCCCGGCTGTGAGCTTCATGCTGTTTACTCAGGCGTTGATTCAGGCGAGAGTGCCGTTTGACATTATTTTCGACGAACACCTGACGGACCTCTCAAAGTACCGGGCGCTGGTTCTGGCGGACCAGGAATGCCTGAGCGACGAACAGATGAACCTGGTCCGAAAATTTGTAACCGAGGGCCGGGGACTCGTGGCGACGGAGCAGTCGTCACTTTACACGACGCGACGATTGCGGCGACAGGACTTTGGGCTGAAAGACCTGTTTAAAGTTTCGGCGCCAGCGTGGCAAGGGCCGAGAGCGCCGGAAAAGGACCTTCAGATTGGCCCGACGCAAAACACAATGGGCCGGGGACGCGTTGCGTATATTCCATCTGTGCAGCCTGCGATTGAAAAGCCTCGGGCCGCCCCCATGTCGAGCAGATACTGGAAGCTGCCTTTGAACTGGAAAGAGATGATTGAAGCGGTCAGGTGGGCCGCTGGAGGCAGGCTTTCGCTGGAAGTAAATGCTCCCGGCGCCGCGGCTGTTGTGGCTGAATTGATGGAGCAACCTGCGCAGGGCCGGCGCCTGGTTCACCTGGTGAACTATGTAGGACCGCAGGGCAAAACGGTCAGTGATATTGAAGTATCCGTTGAACTGCCGGCAGGGAAGCGGACGCGCGCCATCACCCTGCTGAGCCCCGATGGAAATGAGAGCCAGACGGTGGCAGGCCGCGTCGATCGGGGAAGGGTAGATTTCGCGGTACCTGCCCTTGACACTTACACTCTTGCGGTTCTCGATCTGGAGTAGGCGCTAACCTAAATGAGCGTGCCGCGGCCAGAGTACAATAATCCATTGACATGGTAACCCGGCCGCAACAATCATCCTCTTCCGCAAAACTTCCTCCCGGACCGTCCGGCCGATTTCTTGCAGGCAGCGCCTTCGAGCTCTCGCGCGATTGGATGGGCTATCTGGTCAAATGCGCCCGTGAGTACGGTGATATTGTTTTCTTTAGGTTCTTTGGCGTTTCAATCTGTCTCCTTGTGCATCCTGACTTTATCGAATATGTTCTGGCGACCAACCCGTCCAATTTTGAAAAATCACGCGATTACCGGGTCCTGGTTTATGTAATGGGTGAGGGACTGTTGACCGCGGAAGGCGAGGCATGGCGGCGGCAACGAAAACTTGTGCAGCCAGCCTTTCACCATGAAAACATCGAGGAATATGGAAAAGTGATGGTGGATTGCGCGGTCCGGATGCTGGACGGCTGGGAAGATAATGCCTTGCACGACGTTCACCAGGACATGACACACCTCACCCTCGAAATCGTCACACGAGCGCTTTTTGGAGCAACCATCCTGGAGAGAGCGGATGCTGTTGCCCGGGGCCTGAAATCGATGATGGAGGAATTCACCTGGCACGCCAGCATCTCCTTCATCACGCCTGAGTGGCTTCCGCTTCCTGTCAGGCGGCGCCTGCGCCGCGGAATAAGACAGTTGGATGACGTTTTCTACTCCATCATCCGGGAGCGGCGCGCGAATCCGGCTGGCGCCGGCGACTTGCTCGGGGCCCTGCTCAAGTTGCGCCATGCGGACGGCCGCCCGATGAGCGACCGGGAGCTGCGGGACGAGATGATGACGCTGCTTCTTGCCGGCCATGAAACCACGGCGGTCAGCCTCTCCTGGGCCTGGTACCTCCTGGCACTCAACCAGCAGACGGAAACGAAGCTTTTGGGTGAATTGAAGGATGTTCTCGGCGACCGTGAAGCAACCGTCGCCGATATTCCGCGACTGCGTTATACAGAATCGGTCATCAAGGAATCCATGCGCCTTTATCCTCCGGCCTGGGGCATCGGGCGCAGGGCGCTGTCGGCATTTGAGGTCGGCGGTTACCGCCTGCCTGCTGGAACCAATATCTTTCTAATGCAGTGGATAACGCAGCGGCACGAGCGGTTTTTTCCTGGTCCCGAACGTTTCAAGCCCGAACGATGGGAGGGCGATTCCGCGCGCGACGATAATCTTCCGCGTTTTGCATACTTTCCTTTCGGTGGCGGTCCTCGCAAGTGCATTGGCGCTTCGTTTGCCATGATGGAGGCCGTGCTTATTCTGGCAACGGTGGCGAGGCGGTTCCATTTTGAACTCGCGCCGGATGCACGGGTCGAAATCCTGCCTTCCCTCACTCTGAGGCCGCGCTTCGGAATTAGAATGCTTGCCCACAAGCGGCAAACGACCGGCAGGTGACCTGTTGATTCGATCATTAGAGAAGTCTAATGTTTGCTGGGCCATTTAGCCTGTATCATAGCCACAGGTTCCGCGAATCGAGTACTCGCGCCCGGGGTTGCGCCAGTACCTTCGTAACATTGCCGCAGGATGTATCACCGGGTACGATACTGCCCGGGATGAGAAGGAAAAACCCGAGAAGTTAAGGACCGGCTAATGATTTCCTCTATTGTGATTCTGGTTTTTTCGACGGCGTTATTTATTTTCTATATTCAGACGTTGTGTGAAAAGGTGCTGCGGCGCGAGTTCAGCCGCGCCTATTTTCAGGATGTTCTTAACGCTATTGATCTGGAATTTCCTCGCTTGCGGCAGGCGGTTGCGGCCGGCCTGGATGTTACTTATCCCCAGATACGGCTGGCCTTGAAGTCTGACTATCTCACTCTCAAGTATCTGCTGAAGAACGGAAATCCCAAACAGCGCCGTTTCTCCTGGCATGAGAAGCTGCTGATCGGTTATTTCCGCGTCCTGTTCTTAATGCTCCCGATGCGTTATGCCCTCCATTTCCGCGAAAACCAGGGAGTAGTCAAACTCACGGTGATTCTGCACCACTTCGCGAACCTGGTTGGCGAACGGGTCATCCTGGCGGCCGAGCCTGGAATGTCTGCCGGCCATTAGCCTGAAGCCGGCGCCCGGTTCGCGATTGCACTGACGATGCAAGCTGCTTCCAAAACCCGCAAAGTACTTCTGATCGAGAGCGAGCCCGCGGCCAGGGAGGTCCTCCAGGTCTTGGTTGACAATCTGGGCTGCCACGGTGAAGTCGTGGAGGACGGGCGCCAGGCGATGGCCACGGTGCGGTCTGAGGACTTTGACGCGGTCCTGCTTGACCTGAGAAGTTCCGCAATACCGCCTGAGGAGGTGGTCTCAGGAATTCACCACATCCGGCCGAGCCTGGTGGGAAGGGTCCTGGTGATAACCGGTGAGGTTGATGACCAAGGGACCCTGGAGCTGGTTGAACGTTACTTCCTCCTTCAGATTCGGCGAAACCGGCTGAGTTTTGATCTGGCGGGGCGCCTGCGCGCGCTCCTGCGGATTGCTCCTCTGCGAAGCCCCAGCCTAAGGATCGATTAGCCTCTGCATCACTCGCCGGTCATTTCGGTCGTACGTTCCAGATGCGATTCTGATCTCTGTCTGAAAAATTTTTACATTTCAGTCCAGCCCCTCATTTGTTCCGGTGGAACCAGAGGCCAAATTGGGTTATGCTTGCTCGGCTGTTAGGAATTCAGTCAAGAAACAATACCAAATCTCTTAGAGCCCTTGGCTTAACAGCGCAAACAACTGAGTACGGAGAATCCATGAGATCGAAGCTTCTCTTGACAGCATTTGTTCTGCTGGGCAGCACGTACGCGATGGCGCAAAGCGCCCAAAGAATGGTGGATGAATTTCTGCCGAACCCATTGCAATCGCCAGAGGTTGTCACCTTTCAGATGCAGCAGTTTCTGATGGACCGCATGGCCAAACTTCCGAATCCCGCCAGCTCAGCGCAATGGACGGCGGAGGCGAATCGCATCCGACAGCACGTCTTGAACGATGTCGTTTACCATGGATGGCCAAAAGACTGGGTAGATTCTCCGCCGAATTTTCAGGACATGGGAGCGGTTCCCGTGCCGGCCGGAGCGGGATATCGGCTGCGAAAGTTCCGTTACGAGGTGGTGCCCGGTTTCTATTCCACCGCTGTTTTGTACGAGCCCGAAAATCTCGAGGGAAAAGCTCCGGCAGTGCTGGACGTGCTGGGCCATTTCCCGACCGGCAAGTCCGAGCCATTTGAACAGAAGCTCTGCATCAACCAGGCTTTGCGCGGCATGTTCGCTTTGAGCATCGCTTATATCGATATGGGCGAATTACGAACGGCTGAGAATTCGCATTATTACGGCTCAGACCTTGACCTGGTGGGCGTCAACGGCGTCGGCCTGTTTTATCTGGCCATGCGCCGCGGCCTCGATTTTCTTTACAACAACCCGCATGTGGACCGAAGCCGAATCGCCGTGACGGGATTGTCCGGCGGAGGCTATCAAACCATCGTGCTCAGCTCCCTCGACACAAGGGTTGAAGTGTCCATTCCGGTGGCTGGATTTGATTCGCTGAACGGCCGGCTCCAACGGCTGCCTGGCGAACCGGGAGATTATGAACAGCTTGCGCCGGGGCTGCTGGATGGCCAGGGTTATCAGACCTTCGTTGCCATTCGAGCGCCGAAGCCGACGCTCGAGATCAACAATGCGGAGGATTCATGCTGTTTCCGCGCGCCGCTGGTTAAGCCCGACATCTACGATGCGATCAAACCTTTCTACGCGCTGTATGGAAAGGAGGATTCGCTCCAATTCCATCAGGACACGCAGGTCTCGGCACACAACTATCAGCGGGATGATCGGCAGCAGGCTTACCGCTTTCTGAACAAATGGTTCAAGCTTCCGGACAAGCCCGACGAAATCCCGGTGGAGAAATATGTCAAGAGCTACACCGAGCTTGCCTCCGGCGTGCCGGCGGACAACCTGACGGTCCTTGGGCTGGCTAGAGCATTCGCGTCAAAAATCCAGCACGAGCCCGTACCGGCGGGATCTGCCCGCTCGGAGTGGGCGACGGCTCAACGGGCAACGCTCAGCAGGTTGGTGCATTACAAGCCCGTGAAGGTTCTGCAGCCTTGGTACGTGGCGAACACGAACCACAGCACCGTGGAATCCATTTCCTTCCGGTTCATGCTCAGCAATGGCTTGAGCGCCACGGGTGTCTGGACAAAATCCACCTGGACGCCGGAAACTGCCCCAATGGTTGTGATGGTGAATGATAAAGGGCGGCCTGGCGTGGGCGAACAAATTGGCGACCACGTTCCTGAAGCCGCCAACCTTGTGGAAACTGGAAAACAAGTGCTGGCGCTTTCCATCCTTTTTACCGGCGATGCAAATCCCTCGAAGGACGACGTGGGAAGCTTCGGCTATATGATGACGTCAGTAGGCGCGCCACCGCTTGGCCTGGAGGCTGCTCAACTCATCGCGATCACGGAGTGGGCAAAGCAGAAGTGGCAACCCTCGGAGCTCAGCCTTGAGAGCTCAGGTTATCGTATGCAACTGGTCTCGCTGGTTGCGGGAGCCTTGCAACCTAGCCTGTTCCGCAGCATCGCGATTCACCAGGGGATTCACAGTCTGGGAGAACTGCTGGATAAATCGGTAAGCTCAGACGACGTGCCGGACGTGTTCTGCCTGGACCTCTACAAGGACTTCGACCTGGACGCTCTGAAGGCCATGGCCGGGCCTGCCACGGTGACGGAAGCGGATTATGTGGACCTGACCGCCGCGAAGCAGTTGCGTGAACACTGAAACGCCGGGCAGTGGGGAATGCATGCCCGGCCTGGGACTCTGCTGGCTTGAAGAATCGCGCCGGTGAAAATTCCGGAAGCCGAAACTTTAAGTACGACAGCCCTGCCAACCGTTACGGGTCATTGATGTGACCAAGCCAAACCAGTCAAGGGATATCGGCAGGCGTTCGACTACCCCAGGGTCCAGATGTGTGGCCGGAACTGTAGGAGCGTTTCGACGAGAAATAACGGAGGGACAATGAAGGACCTGAGCAGAAGAGGATTCATGCAGGCGGCAGCCGCGGCTGTTGTCGCGAGCGCCGGTAGTTTCCAAGGGGCGCTAGCTGCTGAGCCGGAGCCTATGCGGATGGGATTGCTGGTAAGCGCGACGAGCGAACCGGAAAAGGTGATGGCGCAAGTCCGGGGCTTCGGGATTCCCACGGTCCACGTAAGCACCTCAGACTTTTCCTCCGCCATGGCCGAGCGGCTGCGCGCGGCGCTCGATGACAATGGCATCGAGGCCACGGCTTTGGTTTCATCGGGGCCGGGCGAGCAGAAGTATGACCTCTATGACGGCCCCGTGACTTACGGGCTGGTAGCTTCGCCTTATCGGGCGCAGCGGGTTGACCATCTTAAGCGGGCCTCAGACTTTGCCAAGGTTCTGAAGATTCCGGTTACGTTCAACCAATGGGGTTATATTCCTGAAGTTCCAAGCGACCCGCTGTACGAACCCACAGTAAAGGCCGTCCAGGAGATCGCGGCGCACTGCAAGGCGAACGGTCAGATCTTTGTGAACGAGACAGGCCAGGAAACACCGGTGACCCTGCTCAGAACGATTCTTGACACCGGCGCGGACAACGTAAAGGTGGTTCTGGATGCAGCCAATCTTATCCTTTATGGAAAAGGCAGCCCCGTGGATTCGCTCGACGTGATTGGAAAGTACGTGATTGGCGTTCATGCCAAGGATGGATTTTATCCGACGAATCCCCGGTATCTGGGGCGCCAGGTTGCCTGCGGGCATGGCAAAGTGGACTGGCCGCGGCTGATCCCCGGCTTGAAAAAACTCGGGTATGCGGGACCCATCACCATTGAGCCAGTGCTGGGCCGGGAGCAACGCGATCAGGAAATCCGGGAAGATATGGCCTACCTGAAGAAGCTGATTGCGGAGAGTTGATTCTGGGCTCGGAAGCCGGTGACGCTTGAACATGGAATTTTTCATTGAGACACATGCAGTTTGGGTCGGTGAGTCTCAGCGCGCGCAATTTGACTGCAGCGCTTTTCACGCGGAGGGATGATAAATGGCTCGGCGAATTAACCGAAGATCGTTCCTGAAGAAGTCGAGCGGGGCCGCGCTGGGGGCGACAGCCGCTTCACTGCTGGGGCCGTCGCGGGCCGCTGGAGCGGCCGAGAACAGTTTCCACAGCTCCTGGCCGCAGCAGGCGGAGCGTCCTTGGGCTGGGCCCGAATACTGGACCAACCCGCTCCAGGATTGGCGCATCCGAGACGGCCGCCTGGAATGCGTCGGGGCAGGCGGTGACCGCAATGTGTTCCTTCTGACGCATGAGGTTTCCAGCCGGGAGGGGAGCCTGGCCATGGGCGTGAGGCTTGGCCGGTTGGAGAGCTCAGAAAGGCAGGAAGAGGGTTTCGCCGGATTCCGAGTGGGCATCAAGAGCTTCGTGGACGACTACCGCGCACGCGCCATCCACGGCCGCGGAATGAATGCGGGTGTGACGGCGGAAGGACAACTCTTCATTGGCGAAGTTGAGCAGTCAGCCCAGCGAGTACCCCTGGACCAGGAGTTACGTCTGAGTTTCGAAGCACGCCCGTCGGGCAGTCGTTACACCGTAACGCTCGGCGCGGAAGACGCGAAAGGGAAGAAACTGGCTCAAATCGCGCGGCAGGTTCCGGGCGAGTGGTTGGAAGGGGGCGTGGCGCTGGTATCGAGTTACGGAAAAGTCGAGCCGACGCCGAAGCCCCTGGGCAAGCTGACGGGTTACGCTTTCTATCCTCCAGGACAGGGGCGGGGCGGGAGCGTGCGCTTTTGGTTTACCGACTGGACGCTCGGTGGTACCAAGGTTGATGCGCACGAAGACCGCACCTTTGGACCTGTCCTTTTCGCGCTCTACACGGTAAGTCGGGGCGTGCTGAAGCTTTCCGCGCAGTGTCCGCCGATGGGCAACGCGCCCACGGAAATGCGGCTCGAAATTCGCAACGGCGGGAGCCGGTGGAAGACGATCGCGACGGCGGAGCTAGACCCCGACGCCTGGAATGCGGTGTTCCGCGTGGCCTCGTGGGACGACTCGAAAGACCATGCCTATCGGCTGCTTTACGCCATGCCAGATGCCAGCGGAAAACTTCAGCAACACACATACGAGGGAACGATCCGCAGGAATCCCCAGGGACAGAATGAGATCACCGTAGGTCTGCTGACCTGCGTGTGGGACATGGGCTTTCCGCATTCGGAGTTTGTCGAGTACTTGGGCTGGCACAAGCCGGACATCCTGCTCTGGACGGGCGATCAGGTTTACGAAAGGGTCGGCGGCTTCGGAGTGATGGAGACGCGCGATCCGGAACTGCTGGTTCCATCAATGCAGGACTACCTGCGAAAGTGGTATCTGTTCGGCTGGGCCACACGCGACCTGACGCGCCGCATTCCTTCGGTCTGCATGACCGACGACCACGACATGTTCCACGGGAACCTCTGGGGATGCGGCGGCAGGCCGACCGATGCGAGTCTGCCTATGCAGGGCGATGCGAGTCAGGACTCAGGCGGCTACAAGATGCCAGCACGCTGGGTAAATATGGCCCAGCGGGTTCAGACCTCGCATCTGCCCGATCCCTTTGATGCGACGCCGGTGGAGCAAAACATCTCGGTCTACTACACCCACCTTGTGTGGGGAGGAATCAGTTATGCCATTCTCGAAGACCGCAAATGGAAATCCTCCCCGACCGTGGAGTTGCCTCAGGCGCAGATCATGAACGGCTTTCCGAAGGACCCGCTATGGGATCCCCGAAAGGGCAATGTGCCCACGGCGGAACTGCTGGGGCAACGGCAGCTCGATTTTCTGGAGTCCTGGTCGGCGGACTGGAGTGGTGGAACGTGGATGAAAATAGCAGTCTCCCAGACACGATTCGCGTGTTTGCAGACTACTCCGACGGGTGATCCGAACGACAATCTCGATCCCAAGCTCCCGATCCTGCCCGTAGGTGAATACCCTCCGAACGACTGGATGATGGCCGATCACGACTCCGGCGGGTGGCCGCAGCATGGCCGCGACGACGCGATTCGCAAGTGGCGCAAAGGTTTTGCCATTCACGTATCTGGCGATCAGCACCTTGGAACAACATCGCATTACGGCATCGATGGTTTTCGCGACGGAGTCTATGACGTTTGCACACCGGCTATTTCAAACCTTTGGCCGCGTCGCTGGTTTCCGGCCCAGCCCGGAAAGAACGTCCTGCCCGGAACGCGGAATACAGGTGACTATGAAGACCGTTTTGGCAATCACATCACCGTGCTGGCTGTGGCCAATCCCCACCAATACTCTGGTGGAGGATTGGAGGGCCTGAGGCATCGGGCAACAGGTTATTCGATTCTGAAGTGCAACCGCCAGACGCGCGAGGTCGAGGTGACACTGTGGCCGCGCTGGGTGGATCCCTCTTCTCCGGGAGCAAAACCCTATCCGGGCTGGCCTATAACTGTCAAACAGCTTGACAACGGATTGCATGGCGCCCAGTGGGCATTGGAGAAGATTACAACTCCTGGCCAGCGGGACCAGGTTGTCCAGGTCCGGAAAGAAGCGGATGGGGAAATTGTTTACACGGTGCGGATGAACGGTGAATCCTTCACGCCACTGGTGCGCGGGCCTGGAACTTACACGGTGGTAGCGTTCGATCCCGATGGCGGCTACCGTCACGAGTGGAAGAGGCTGGCGGCAAAGAAGCTTGAAGGTCGCTAAATTCCACCTGAATCACAAAAGGTCCTGTCATCTGCCGCACGCCAGCATCGGAACCTGGGAATGTTTTGAGTTCTTGCCATGAGGGTCGGCGATTCGACCCGCCACTTGCTTCTTCCCTCCGGGCATAGGATGGCGCCGGGGACAGAAAACTATGGTGCTGGAAACTTTGTCGAAGGAGTAAAAACTACCAGAACCGTGAAATAAAGAGCACTGTCTGCGGAGTGCAATGTGGACACGCACTTTTCTGCGAGATTTTCGCAGGGCACAAGATTATCTGTGCCAAATGGTTGAAATCAGTAGGATTGAACTTTTCTGGAGGAGTCGGAGTCCAGGAAGTCTGTCGGTGTAACCTCCTGGACTCCGAATCTGGAGGAGTTGAAGCGTGTCTGACCTACCTTGACAAAAGCACTTCATATGCCAAAGCCAGTCGAGCTAAGTGTTCAAACTTGACACACACTAGCCGAAATTAACCCCTACGGTCAGGGACCCTCCATTGAACATCAACAGCCGCGATCGATCTCTTGGCGATTGTGTGCCATAGCCCTCTATGTCCGATCGGGCCGGAAAGAGCAGAGCACCTGAGGCAACGATGGACTTGAACGGCAGGTTTGTCGCCACAGGCTATCATCACAGGTGCGAGAACCCGACACCCCAATTTTTGTTTTTGGAAGGCAAAAAGGGATGAACCGGCAGGCCTTTGGTTGCAGCCGGGAGTCAGATACGCTAGTTCCAATATCCTGAATCGGCCAGGGCGACGATGCTGTTTGCCGCTTCTCTGCATTGATCACGTAAGGCCTGCAGGTGGAATTCCGCCTCCGCCGTCGACATCGAGCAGAAAGCCTCGCAAAGCGAATCCCGCATGCCAGAGACGACGGGCAGCAGTGCCTGTTCCGACAAAAGCCCTAGTTCCAAAACTCCTACGAATTCCTGGACCAGTATCGATTTGACTCGTTGGTCAAAATCTTCTACTGACATCGTGTCAAACATAAGCCTCCCTCCCCTGGAACCCCGTACGTGTGTCCCTGCCGGTACAGGCCGGGCGTAACCGAACCCTGTATAGGAATTAGCATCAATCCTCGAATGAGGACAATAGAACTTTCGTAGCGGTTGATAGGCGGTCAGTATTACTGCAGCCGAATTTAGCTGGAAAGTGAAAACCTTTGCGCACTCGTTGCATTGAGCCATAGGTTAAAACCCTTCCACCCGCGCGGGCCGCTGTACACTTGGGTTGCCAATGGCCGAGCCACAGGCCATAATGGAGGCCATGATATCGACAACTGCATTAGCTGAAGGGCAGTTTGCCCACGTACCTGAATTTAAAAAGAAACTCAACCGTCTGGCAGAAGTTGCGGTCCATGTTGGACTGGGGCTCGGCGCCGGGCAGCAACTTGTGATGACGGCCATGCTCGATGCCGTGCCTCTGGTTCGGCTCATTACGGAACACGCCTATAAAGCCGGGGCAACACTGGTAACTACGCTTCTTGGAGACGAAGAATCCACGCTGTTGCGCTATCGACATGCGCCGGACGCCAGTTTTGACGTGGCAGCTTCCTGGCTCTATGAAGGGATGGCCCAGGCTTACCGCAGCGGTGCGGCGAGGCTGGCCATTGCCGGAGGCAACCCCGCCTTGCTGTCCGGAGAAGATCCGGAAAAGGTGAGCCGCGCCAATCGCGCGACCTCCAAGGCGTACCGGCCGGCGATGGAATTGATCACGAGGCACGACATCAATTGGACGATCGTTTCCTGTGCTACTCCGGCGTGGGCGGCGGCTGTATTTCCCGGCCTCCCGCAGGACCAAGCCGTAAGCCGGCTGTGGGAGGCAATCTTTGCCGCTTCACGCGCTGACCAACCCGACCCTGTTGCTGCTTGGAAAGCGCATGACGCGAAGCTGCACGCCTGGGCCGACCGCATGAACCAGAGACGCTACGCGGCCTTGCATTTCAAGGGGCCGGGTACGGATTTGAAGGTAGGTCTTGCCGACGACCATCTGTGGTTGGGTGGAGGCACTATGGCCGGTAACGGCCGCTACTGTGTTCCCAACATGCCCACAGAAGAGGTTTTTACCACGCCGCATAAAGACCGCGTGGAAGGGCACGTGGCCAGCACCAAACCGCTCTCACACCAGGGCACGATGATTGAAGGTATCGCCGTGCGTTTCGAGGCTGGCCGAATTGTCGAAGCTCATGCTGAGCGCGGGGAACAGGTGTTACAGCGCATGATTGACACCGATGACGGTGCGGGGCGTCTGGGCGAAGTCTCCCTGGTGCCGCACTCCTCGCCGATTGCTTCGAGCGGATTGCTGTTTAAGAATACGCTTTTCGATGAAAATGCCGCCTGTCACATTGCGCTGGGACAGGCCTACAGCAATTGCGTGAAGAACGGCAATGAATTGAGCCCGGAAGGACTGGCAGCACGCGGCGCGAATGACAGTATTATCCACGTGGACTGGATGATCGGATCGAACAGGATTGATGTGGACGGTCTCACCGCCGACGGCAGGGCCGAACCGGTAATGCGCCGGGGGGAGTGGGTTTAGAACCGCCACACGACATCTTTTGCACGCGCATTATGGGTCCTTAGTCGCGCCAGATACCCGAAATCCTAAATCTTTTTAAGCAGCCTCACAGGAAGAGAACCGTGCATCAAGATCCCAAGGTATTGAACAAGTGCAATAGGACAGGACGAATGCCGTTCTCAGAACCCTGTCGAGGGCGGGCTCAGTCCACCGTGCTCGCCTTTTGCGTCCTGCTACCTCTATTATGCCTGGCGGGCTGCAATATTTCCGGCGGGCCGCCTGTGGGCGAGACGCGTACGGTATCCCAGAGCGTCCCTCTCGGGCAACAGAAGTCTGTTGATGTAGAAATCAAAATGGGTGCGGGCGAGCTTCGCGTTGCCGATGGCAGTAGCGAGTTGATGACAGCCGAGTTCACGTACAATGTCGATGCTTGGAAACCGGAAGTACGGTACGACGCCACTGGAGATCAGGGCACGTTGACCATCCAGCAGCCGTCTGGCGGCCACAATTTTCGGGGCAAAACCCGGTATGATTGGGACGTCCAATTGAACAGGCAGGTCCCAATGCAGATGAACGTCAAGATGGGCGCCGGCAAGGCCAACTTCAAGCTTGCGGGGTTGAATCTCAGTCAGTTCAATCTGAACGTGGGGGCGGGTGAGGTGGATATCGATCTGGACGGAGCGTGGCAGCATGACCTGGCCTCCTCGATCCACGGCGGAGTCGGCAAGGTAACCCTGCATTTGCCAAGCGACGTGGGGGTTCGGGCCACCGTCCATGGTGGACTCGGCGATGTCCATGCAAACGGGTTTTCGCGGAATGGCGACGCTTACATTAACAGCTCCTATGGCAAGTCGCCAGTAAACCTCGATATCCAGGTCGAGGGCGGCATGGGTGAGGTCAACCTTATGCTCGGAGGCGGTGGAACGATTTAGCAACCCTGCCTTAAGAGATGCACGTCCGCAACGGCCATCCCTCCACTGTTCAGACCCAGCATGATTTTCGCTATTGGGTGATTTCGACCAGTGATAGCGCATGCGGTCCAAGTGTTACCGATAGCGCGGGATTTTCCGCAGGCATCGATTCAATTGCGGGCGGAGGGACTTGGGCTGCCTGGCGTAGGATTTCCTGCTGATTGGGGCTGGGGAAGGATGGCTCTCCCATCGCTTTCCAGGTAGCCAGCGGCGAACCGTGATGCTCGTCAATGGTCCAGATGATGGCGTGATGCGGGCCGCTGAGGCCGTCGAATGTAAGCTTAAACGTACGGACGGCTCCCTCACTCCCGGGCGGTGCGTAATTCCACAATGCGACAACTAGCGTTCCGTCCATGTGGCGCGTGACGATGACCGGACTGGGCTTTTCCGTGAGTCGTTCTGTCCCGAGGTGGTGCAGCAGAGCGAAGTCATTATAGGCCGCTTTGGGGATGTGGCCCGTGGCTATAAGACCATAGCCGCCGTAAAAAGGCTTCTTCGCCACCCCTTGCTCCTCAAAGACATCGGAAAAAGCCCAGTAAGAGAGCAGGTGGACCAGCCCGTCGCATCGGGCGATGGTTTCTGCCAGCCAGGGTCCCATGAAGGCCGAATCGGTGATGTCCGGGACGTTCATGTAAGTGGCGTTGTATTCGCTGAAAATGATGGGGAGATTTGGCATTGGCGAGGAGGCCACTTCATCGTGGACCTTCTTGACGGCCATCACCACCATGTCGCGCCGCGAAATCTTCTGATGAGTGCCGAAAACGTCTTCCGCAGTGTCGTCGCCGTAAACGTGAGTTGAGACGAAATCAACCGGGACCCTGTCCCTGGCACAATGAGCTATAAAGGCGCTGGCCCATGCGGCTTGCGCGGTCGCAGGCCCGCCAACGCGAAGTTCCGGACTGACGCTCTTGAGCGCCCGGGCGGCAGCGTCGTACAGATGAAAGTAAGTGGCCTGTTTCGGTTCGCCCGCCCAGAACCCGATGTTCGGTTCATTCCAGACTTCAAAATACCATTGTGAAACTTCATCGATGCCGTACCGCGCAACCAGGTGCCGGGCGAAGGCCCTGATCAGGTCCTCCCATCGGCTCCAATCCCGCGGGGGCGCGATGTAGGGATGGTAAAAGAATTCCTGCTGTTGAGGTGTTGAGGCCAGCGCTGGCGGCATAAAGCTGAGTTCCACGAAAGGGCGAATTCCACTCGCCAACAGGCCGTCATAAATCTGGTCAATATAAGTGAAATTGTATAACGCATGGCCTTGCTTGTCTTCATCGTAGAGGCCCACATCGCGGTCGAAAATGGCGTGAAACCGGACGTACCGGAATTCCGTAACCGCCCTTACGGCCCTCAAATCACGACGGTAACTCTGCCGCAGCGAAAGGCTTGCGCGCCCCGACCCGAACATCTGTTCCCAATAGTGAGGAAAAGGGTGCGAGGGCGCCTGCGTGTCGATGGTTATGTCTTCGGTTTGCGAGACCTGGTTCGGCTGGCCGGGCAGAATTTGTCGATAAGCGCAAAGAAGCGCCGAAAGGGCGAAGGCTGCGATCAATATCGTTCGAAAGCCGAATTTTTTCATGCGAAAAGCTGTTTGCTGAAAGGCATGAGCACAACGGCCAACGCTAAAAATATACAACAAACAATCGCATACCGCGAGCCGTGACAATGTTCCGAACATCGATTACCATCGTAGGTCTTGCTCGGAGGCCCCATGCCCGAAGGTCCGTTTGCGTTAGGTAAAAGCGGTTATGCGCTGGTGATTGCCTTTGCTGCGGCGCTGGGAGGACTGCTGTTTGGGTACGACACCAGTGTGATTTCCGGCGCCATCCTGTTTGTCCGGCAGCAATTCCAGTTGACACCCTTTGAGACGGAACTGGCGGTGAGTATGGTGCTGGCTGGCGCTGCGATTGGAGCGGGCTGTGCAGGATACTTCGGCGATCGTTACGGACGAAGGCCCGTGCTGATTGTGACCGCCATTCTATTCGGCGTGTTTGCTGTGCTGACGGGAATGGCGAACGGCCTGCCGCTGTTTCTGGCGGCGCGATTTATGGTTGGTATTGCCGTGGGTATTGCGTCGATGCTGACGCCCCTGTATATCGCGGAGCTGGCTCCGCCTAAGATTCGCGGCGCACTCGTCACGCTGAATCAATTGGCCATCGTTACCGGAATTGTGGTCGCGTATTACGTCGATTACCTGTTTTCTGCGTCATTCAATTGGCGGGCCATGTTCATCAGCGCCGTTGTCCCCTCCGTGGTCCTACTCATTGCCCTGGTCTTTCTTCCGGAAAGCCCGCGCTGGCTGGTGGTAAGGCGGCAGGAGGACGACGCCTACAGAATTCTCGACCGGATTGAGAGCAGCGAGGACGCCCGCCGCCACCTGGAAGAACTAAAGGCGGTGACCGGAAGTGGCCGGCTACGGTTCCGGGACCTTTTCGGCGGCCGGTTTAGAAAGCCGCTGATGATCGGCGTGGGACTTGCTATCTTCCAGCAGATTACCGGGGTCAACGCCATCATCTACTACACGCCGACCATTCTGCAGATGGCGGGGTTCCAGAGCGCCAGGAGCGCCATCCTGGCCACGGTGCTGGTGGGTGGTGTCAACCTGCTTCTGACTATAGCGGCGCTGTTCCTGCTGGACCGTGTGGGACGCAGGCCGCTGTTGCTCTTCGGAATTGGGGGGATGCTGGTCAGCCTCATTTTTCTTGGCTACCTGTTCGGGGCCGCCCATGTTTCGCGGGCTGCAATCCTTTCGGACGTGCTCGCTTATCTGGCCTGCTTCGCCATTGGACTTGGTCCCGTGTTCTGGCTGCTGATTTCGGAAATTTATCCCACTACTATTCGCGGGCAGGCCATGTCCGTGGCGTCGGTCACCATCTGGATTTTCGATCTGCTGGTAAGCGTGACCTTCTTGAGCCTGGTTGGCGCTGTAGGGGCGAGGTTCTCATTCTGGATTTACGCCGCCGCCTGCGGCGCTGCTTTTGTGTTCGCGTTCTGGCTGGTCCCGGAAACCAAGGGAAGGAGCCTGGAAGAGATCGAGGCTTCGTGGAGCGAGGAATCGCTGCCTCCGGTGAACTGACAGAACGTGCTGCACCGGCACGTTCAACTCTATGGTCTCTCCAAAAAAGAAAGGGACCGCGTTGTGCTGCGGTCCCCTCGGGGTTGAATTTATCACATGCAGCGGGTCTGAACTAGAAGCTCAGTTTGGCGGTGAAGATGAATTGTCGTGCGTCCACTCCGCCGTCGCGGCCCGTGTTTGCCAACCCGTTTACCCGGCCGAAATTGCTGCTGTTGAAGTCCCCGGTCGGATTTCCGAAATGAGGTGTGTTGGTGAAGTTGATTGACTGGGCGCGGAACTGCAGGTTGAAGCGCTCAGTAAGCTTGAAGTTGCGGGCCAGGGCAACGTCCAGGTCGAACAGCGGAGGCCCGTGCAGGGGATAGAACGGCGAAGTGCCGAAACGGTTCTTGTCCGCCACGGCCGCAAAGGCCGAAGTGTCAAACCACGTCGTGTGCGGACCGTAAACGCTCAATACGTCAATGGATGACTTCACGAGATCGGGCCGTTGGGAATTGCCCACCGACGCGTTCAGGTTGGTTGACGAAGACCCTCCAGAATTAATTCGAAAGACGCTTCCAGAAACTTTCGAAAGGACCCCGCTGATCTGCCAGCCGCCCAGGAGTTTGGAGCCTATTCCGGTGTTCATCCAGCGCTTGCCGGCGCCAAAGGGCGATTGGCCGATAAACAACGCCTGTAAGTTCTGTGGACGGTCCCACGGGGAAAGCCCCCGGTTGAGGTAGTAGAAGGCAGGCGTCTGGATGTAGGCGCTGGCCTTTTCGTCGGTGACCCCCGCCATCCCAATGTTCTTTGACCATGTGTAGGCAACCATAACCTGGTAGCCATGGGCAAACTGGTGCCGGAGGACACTCTGGAGGGCGTCGTAATGGTTGTTGGCAATGGGGGCGATCAGTGAAGTCACCCCGGTGCGGCAACCGATCGCGGTTGAGGCTGTGCCTGAACAGCCGGTGGTAGAGCTCAGATAGTTCAAGGGCTGGCTTGCGTGTCCGCCGCAATCCGTTCCCACCGTGCAACCCGCAGGGCCGATGGGCGTTTCGGCATTCAAGTCCTGGAAGCCGAGTTGGCGAATGGTCCGCGTCGCGACGTAACCCGCCTGCGCCTGCCAGCCATGAGGAAGCTCTTTTTCAAGCGTGAGGTTCCAGGACTGGATGTATCCGCGCTGCAAATTGTCAACGGTTGTTGCAAGGTTCACGTTGCCCGGGATGGGGACCTCCGGCTGGGTGAGATCGGGAGTTGCCGGAAGAGGAATTCCGATCGGAAGGCTTGACCCTACGGGACTGTTAATGAGGCTGGCCGCATCCAGCACGCCCGTCGCCTGGTACGAGTCTGCGCTGATGTAGAGCGGAATCAGAATGGGGTAATTGGTCCGCAGGTCGTCGGCCAGGTTGTAGGGCTCATTGGTCAGTGAATACCCGGCGCGAACGACAAAGCTTGGCGTCACGCGGTAAGCAAGACCAACGATCGGGTCGAACAGCGTTTTGCTGACCGAAGTCCCGCAATCGGTGGGAATGTTGCCAACGCCGCAGAGCATCACCATGTTCTTGGCGAAGTCATAGCGCTCGAGACCCCGACTGCCGCCCCGGGTCGGGATGGGATAATACTCCCAGCGGAGACCGAGTTGCGTGGTCAGCTTGTGGGTTGTCTGCCACTGGTCGCCGACGTACAGGCTGAGCTGGTGGGTGACGGTGTGGAATTCGTCCGGCACCATGATGTTCTTGCCGTAAGCTGTGTCCAGCCCCAGAAGGAATGTCGCGAGGTCGTTGTAGGCGTTGGTAGTCGATCCCTTGCCTGCCTTCAGTTTCCCGGTCGTATCGAAGCAATTGTTCACGGAAGGGGTCGCGGCTAGTGCCGTCGCCTGGCATTGGGTGGGGCCAGCGCCAAAGGCGAAGCCGCCCGATCCTGGCATGGTGGATCCCCCGCCGTTCCATTCCGGCTGCGCGTGGTTCAGGTGGGTGACGTAATAAGCCCCGCCAAACCGGATGGTATGGTTGCTATGGATCCAGCTCGCATTGCCGCTCCAGAGAAACTGGGGGTCGTTCCGGAAATACGGCATATAGGTGTTATGCGTGCCCAGATCATCGAAGTTGCTGATGGCGAAGCGCGGCCAGCTTCCTTCAAAAATTCGCGTGCCGTTCACGCCAGGAATGCCCAGAACATCGAGCCCCTGGTTCTTGGTGATGTCAAGCTGCGCGGAGTTCGAAACCTGGCGCGTCATGCCGAAGCTGCCATCCACCACGAAATGGGGGCTGGCCACGTAGTTGCTCGTCACGGTGAAGGTAAGGGTGTGCCCGTAGCCGTGCCCTTCGTTCCCGCCGTAGCTGCTGATGGGATCGCCGCCCACTTCGCCGAACTGCTGGGGGTCCAGGTCGTCAAACTTCAGGAACCCGATGTGGCCGTACATGGTGAACTTGTCGGTGGCGTTCCAGTTGACCTTGTCATCCGTGGTGAACCGGTTAAAAGCAAAAGAGGTGGCCGCAAGGTAGTTATCATTGGGAGCCGATGTGCTGGCGCTCTGAAGAAACCGCCCGGGAGCCTGCTGCAGCAAGTTCAGGAGCGTCGTCGCCGTAGGGCTGATGCGGCTGGTGGGGACCATGTTCAAACACTGCGCGCTGGTGCAGAGGGCGTTGTAATGGGCGGTGTCGTTGGGATCGTTGGTGGCGTAAATCTGTGTCCGTCCCGTTCCGTCCGCATTGCCTGTTGTCGGGTCAAAAACGATGTCGCTGTTAGCGTTCAGACCGTTGGCCGGGTCATTCCCCTGCAGGTCGCCCGCCATCATGGCGAGCGTCGGGATGGTGGCGGTGGCTGTGGCAAATTGCCGCTGACGCGTCCACTCGACGTTCGAGAAGTAAAACAGTTTGTCTTTCTTGATGGGTCCGCCGATGCTGGCCCCGAACTGGTTGAAAATGTCCTTGGGCTTGCGGGTGATCTTGTTATTGGGGTCAAAGAAATTGTGGGCTTCAGTGTTGTTGTCGAAATGGTATTCGTAGAGGTCGCCGTGAATCTGGTTGGTGCCGCTCTTGATCTCCACGTTGGTCGTCGATCCGCCTGCCATCCCTTGCTCAGGGTTGAAGTCTGCCGTCGTGACGTTCACCACCTGAATGGCGTCGGAGGAGGGGATATAAGAGGTGTTTTCAGGCACCCAGATGTTGTACTGTGTGACGCCGTCAATGCGGACCGTGTTCCCATAGTCGCTGGTACCGTTAACGCTGTAGTCGAGGGCCCGTGTGGGATTGGTGGGAATGGAATGGGCGGTGGTTGGCGGGGTGACGCCCGGCAGGGTTTTCATCATTGACTGGAAATTGTTCCCTGGAGGCAGCGGCACCTGTTCGAGAGTGGTCGCGGTGATGTCGTGGTGGACGTCGGCGCGGTCGGTCTGCAGCACCGCAGCGCTGGCGCTGACCTCCACCGTCTGGCTTACCGCCCCAATCTGCAGGGTTGCGTCCACGCGGCTGACGGTATTGATGGCCACAGGGACGTCGCTCTTTGCGAACGTCTTGAAGCCCCTGGCCTCGATTTTCACCGTGTAGGTGCCTGCGGAAAGGGTGGAAATGGTGTAGCCGCCGCGCGAATCCGTCTGCCCCTGGCGGGTGAGGGCGGTTTGAGTCTGGGTGACCGTGACGGTCGCTCCCGGGACGACGGCGCCGGTGGGATCCTGGACGTTGCCAACCAGAGTGCCGTAAAGGACCTGGGCCGCGCCGGTTGTGGGAATGGCCACCGCGATTGAGAAAGCGAGAGCGGCCAAAATGGCACTGCGAACGAGGCGGTTGAGCTTCGCGCAGTGATGTGAAGCATTGCCAGTCATGTGATCTTTTCCCTCCTTACAATATATTTTGTGTCTGTGGCCCAAGTGAGCGCGGCCCTGTAAAGCCCTGTTCGATGCACAAGCGCTCCCATGCAGGAATCGAGGCCCCAGTTCGCCATGGAAATTGTGCTCTTAGTCCCAAAGTCCGACGCGAGAGTTACGGAAACGGTTCCATCATATATCACTAGACAAATGTCATGTCAAGGATTATTTTTGATGTCGCATGAAGTCGTTGGGGTCCCGGAGCCGGGAAGAGTATGTCGGGTCATATGCTCCCATATCCTATGCCCGTTGCTAAAATGGACAGGACGCCTCGCGTTCAGGAGAAGGCGCTGGGCGATACGAAAATAAGCCTGCTGAGACAGGCAGAGGATAACGATGAATTCTACTTGTAGCGCTGCCACGATTCGTGATGTTGCGCGCGAGGCTGGAGTCGGCCTTGGAACTGTTTCACGCGTTCTGAACGGTGGCAACCATGTGAAGCTGGAAACGCGTGAACGCGTATTGTGGGCCATCCGCCGGTTGCGGTTCCGCCCGCACGCGCAGGCCCGGCGGATCCAGCGAAAGCGGACCGAGGTCGTCTGCTTCCTGCTGAGCAATCGCAAGTTTCCCAATTCATTCCACGCGCGAATCCTGCAGGGTGTGGAAGACTGCGCCCGGGAGCTACGGCAGCATGTATTGTTCGCGGGTGTCAACTATGATTCGACGACTCCGCCCTGGCAGATCAACCTGCCCTCGGTGCTGGACGAACGGGGATGGTTCGACGGGCTCATTCTGTCTGGAACAAATCATCCAAACTTCCTTACCAGGATCCAGAAGTTGGAAGCGCCGTTTGTGGTTTTTGGGAACAACCTCGTGGACTTTGAAGGAGAAAAGTACTTTGACCAGGTGGGATTTGACGGCTTCAAAGGCGAGTTGGAGGCCATCGAGAGCGTGCTGGGCCTTGGACACCGGGACTGCATGTTTGTCGGGGACATCGGCTATCCGTGGGTCAGGGTGCGCTATGACGCGTTTCTAAAGTCGTGCCGCGACCATAGGCTCGAGCCTCGAAGCATCACGACGGCTCGGGAGCTCAGCTTCGTGGACTACGGGGAGTGGGCGGGGGAGCGTGTGCTGGACCAATTTCGCCGGCCGACCGCGGTGTTGGCGGTCAATGACGAAGTGGCCTTCGGGCTGTGGCGGTCCTTCCGCCGGCGGGGCATTCGCGTCCCTTCGGACATCAGCCTGATGGGGTTTGATGACCGTGAGGAAGCATTGTTGATGGATCCGCCTCTGACCACCGTACGGGTCCGAAAAGAGGAGATCGGCCAGACGTGCCTGCGCACGCTGCTCGAACGGCTCCGCCATCCGGATATGGCTTATGTTGAAAGGACGCTGCCGACCGATCTGGTGGTTCGCGGCACGGTCAGAAAACTGTAGTCATGGGCGGCGCCTCAGAGGGAGTGTCCAGTCCCCTGGCGTAGAGTAAGGATGCGGTCGGCGCGGACATTCTCCCACTTTTCCTTTTTCCCGTCTGGCCAGTTGACCACAATCGCTTCAATTCTGGGGTTGTTGCCAAGCCCGAAGTGTACTCGGATGTCGCTGGCGCTCAACATGCTGCCATCGGTGTGGGCGTGGCGCCACAAGGTGGGCGCGCCGCTACGGAAAACGCCAACCCTGGCGCCCATGCCGAAGCGGTTAAGTTTCGGGGCTTCCAGTTTCACCAGCAGCCAGTGATTTCCAGATCTGCCCTGGTTCAGGAAAAGGCGGGCGGGGCCGTCGTCGTTGGTGATGACGATATCGATGTTGCCGTCGTTGTCGATGTCCCCGAACGCAGCTCCGCGGCTGATTTCGACCAACTGGAGGAAAGGCCCGGCGTTGGCGGTGATTTCGCGAAATCCCTTGTCCGGACCTTCGTTGTGGAACAGTTGGTTCTTCTGGGCGTAAGGCTCGGCGTTGCTTTGCATGGAGTCGATGATGGTCATAGCTCCATTGGCGATGAAGAGGTCCATCAGGCCGTCGTTGTCGTAATCAATAAAGCCCACGCCGTAGCCCGTATATCCGAACGTCGATTGCGCCAGCCGGAATTGGGCGGTGTCGTCATCGTACATGCCCTTTCCATCGCTCCGAAACAGGGTGACTCCTTCCCGGTTCAGGTTGGTGACCAGTATCTCCAGGCGGCCGTCATTGTTGATATCATCCGCGGTGATGCCCATGCCGGCTTTGGGCAGGCCGTCCGCGCTGAGGGCAACGCCCAGATCGAGACCGGATTCCTTGAACGTGCCGTTGCCCTGGTTCAGCCAGAGGAGGTTTGCAGCCGTATCGTTTGCCACATAAATATCGATTAATCCGTCGCCGTTGAAGTCCATGCAGATGACGCCGAGTCCTGGTCCGTAGGAGGATCCGATGCCGGAGGCCTGGGTGACATCTTCAAATTTCCCATTGCCGAGATTGCGGTACAAACGCGACGGAATGGCATGGTAAGCAATCGGCGAACAATAATCGGGCTGCCCCGAAGGGGAATAGCATTTCTTGTGGCCGCGCACAGTAAAGTCCACGTAATTGCACACGAAAAGGTCCAGCAATCCGTCGCCATTGTAGTCAACCCACGCGGCGCTGGTGCTCCAACGAGGATCTCCAACGCCGGCGGACTCAGTGACGTCGGTGAATGTTCCATCGCCATTGTTGTGATAGAGAACGTTGCGCCCGAAGTTGGTGACGTAGATGTCCTGATATCCATCATTGTCGTAATCGCCCACGGCAACTCCCATGGCGTAGCCGACGTTTCCGACGCCGGCCTTTTCGGTGACATCCACAAACTGCAGCTTGCCGGTTTCAGAAAGCATGTTGCGAAACAGACGATTTCCCGGCTTCCAGCCTGCGGGAGGCGGCGCCAGCGGTTTCTTATCCGGTTGGAGCATGGTTCCCTGGAGCAGGTAGACGTCCAGGTCGCCATCATTGTCATAATCGATCAATGCCAGGCCCGCCCCGAGGATTTCCGGCATCAGCAGGTCTCCGGCTGAGCCGCTGAAGTGGTGGAATTTGAGGCCGGTCTCCTCAGCCACGTCGCGAAAGAGCGGACGAGGCGCCGCTGACGAGGGAAGGGCTGGGCGTGTACTCGAGGGCCATGCGCAAGCGGCAAGGCTGGCCAGTAAAAGGTCCCGTCGGGTCAATTATTTCTCTCTGCCTCCTGCATGGGTTTGCCAGCGTTCCTTAATGACTTTTCTCCAGCGTGGACAACATCACTTTTCAAGAGTGGCGATGTCCTGATTGATGCTGCTAAGCAGCTTTTCCTGGCTGCGCGCCGCCGCCTCATCACGGGCCTTTCGCATATAGACGAGGGCGTTTTGGCGGTCTCCAGCGCGCGCATAAGTGGCCCCGAGCGCATAGAGGTAGCCAGGAGTGCTGGCGTCGGCGGGAGTGAGGATCTTCTGAAATTCCTGAATGGCTGGCGCGTACTTACCCTGGTTCACAAGGGCCTGTCCGATGTGAAAACGCGCCAGCCGAAAATCGGGACGTTCATCAACTGCTTTACGGTATTCGTCAAGGGCTTCATCAAGTTGTCCGCGTATCGCCAGCAGGTAACCCAGATTGTCGTGGGCCTCCGCATAAAAGGGGTTAATTTGGAGGGCCTTTCGCATTGCCTGTTCGGCCTCCGGCATTTTCCGCAGGTTGAACATGAGCACTCCGTAATTGTAATAACAGTCCGCGCGGTTCGGATTAATCGAGACCGCTTTGCGGTAGGCTTCCACAGCCTTGTCGTTTTCGCCAACGCGCGCATAGAGCTGGATAAGGTTGATGTATCCCTGCACCTCGTTCGGGTCGGCCTGGATCGCGTTCAGGTGCTGCTGAATGGCTCCCTGAAGATCGCCCGCATCAGCCAGAGCCAGCCCCCGCCGAAGATAAGCAGTCGCGCTTTGGTCGAGCGCCTGTACTGCGGCACGTACCGGGTCGACGGCCGGAGGTACGGTAGTCATGTTGGCCTGATACAGCTTGAAGTGTTCGGAGGCCTTGTCCGCCTCTCCGAGTTTCCGGTAGGCCGTCGCCAGCGCAAACTGCGCCGCGCCGTAACGCGGGACCAGATCACAGGCTTTGGCCAGTGACTGGGCGGCGGCCTTCGAATTGCCTTGCGCCGCCTGCACCCGACCCAAGCCGTACCACGCCTCGGCGCTGCCGGGGTTTTGTTGGCTGATTTCCTGGTAGAGCCTGCCTGCGGCTTCCGCCTGCCGGGCTGAAAACAGGCTGTCCGCCAGCTTCAATTTTGCCGGGACGTAGCCGGGCCGGAGTATGAGGGCCTCACGCAAAGCATCGACAGCCTGGGTATATCGACCCTCCTTGAAAAGTACATACCCGAGATCGTACGCCCAGGCGAAGGATTTGGGATCGAGAATGTGGGCTCGCCGGTAACAGATTTCTGCCAGAGAATATTGCTCGTACGTGTCGAGGACCATGGCCAGCTTGCCGTTGGCGGCGGCATCCGTGGAATGGGCGCGGGCCGTTTGATAGGCTTCATTGATCTGCTTCACCACTGCCGGAAAAAGATGGCCGGTCCTGACCTCCGGCAAGGGGGGTAAAGACGTCCCAGGGAGCAGGGAAGGGACTGCACCAAGAATGGAAAGCATTAGAACCCATCGGACACGTCCCGGCCACATAGGGCTATTGTACGGGCGGGCAAGGACCGCGCGTCAAGTCTCTATCATGGTTACACTGGCTGTCCCGCCGGGCGGCATCAGACGTGTTTAGCGCAAATGCGCGCCACAACCACGACGGACGCCGGACCCGGCAGCGCAATCCGAGCGATGACGAACCTGACAGAAATGCGCGCGAACAGTCAAACTGCCGCGCGCGCACGACGGATTTTGCGTGGAGCAACCCCCGGCCCTATTCAAGGAGCGGTATCTGATCGGATTGGCCAGGGCAGTTACGGTGTGATTACTCTACCACCGTGGTTCACGAGGAGAATGCGGTCCGTGCGACCCGCCGCGGCCACCGCCGCCACCCCGGCGCTTTCCGCCGAACCCACCCCCGCCTCCGAACCCGCCGCCACCCCTGCGTTCGGGTTTGGGCCTGGCTTCATTAATGGTCAGCGCGCGTCCGCCAAATTCCTTGCCATTGAGCTCAGAAACAGCCTTTGCGGCCGCCTCGTCGTCTGCTATTTCCACAAAAGCAAAGCCACGAGATTTGCCGGTGTCGCGGTCAGTCATGATCCGCACTTGCTGAACTTCCCCGAACGCACTGAACATATCTCGGAGTTCGTCTTCGCTGGCGGTAAATGGAAGGTTCCCTACAAAAAGGTTCTTCATTCGTTTTCCTCACAGGTTTTGGTATTTCACAATCAGGATCGATCTCCCGGAATCAAGGGAGTTTCCTTGTCCCCGGGTTATTCAGTGCCGGTGCGGCCTTTTTTTGATCGTGCTAAAGAAAGCCTACACCTTGAGTTCGAGTCAGGCTCCAAATGCTGATCTATATCCTATTCTGTAAGCATTGTCTCACAGGTTGGTGGGCAGTTTCAGCAATTAATACAGACCTGGCTGATCGGGCTTCTGCAACGAGTGGCTGAAATTTCGCTTCCGGCTGCGTCCAATTACTGTCCGTTATTCTGAGCGACTTGTGAAAATCCGCACCGATGGGTGGCCTGATAAACAGGGAGAAGTGCTATAATCTCTAATTCGTTACCCGAAAGTTGAAGACCCTGCCATCCGGCCAGGCGGGAACGTAAGCATCCTGAAAATTCAGGAAAATGATCTA
Organism: Terriglobia bacterium; assembly: GCA_035712365.1. Classification (NCBI taxonomy): domain Bacteria; kingdom Pseudomonadati; phylum Acidobacteriota; class Terriglobia; species Terriglobia bacterium. Next base: position 140,141 of record DASTAW010000008.1, on the reverse strand, counting down.
AGGGAGGTTCATTGTGTCGAAGTATCAAGTTGATTTTTACGGCCACGTTCGCCAGTACCACAATCTGAAGGCAGAAATTGATGCGGCCATTCTGGAGGTCCTCGAGAGCGGAAATTACGTGTTGGGCCCCAAAGTGCCGCAGTTTGAAGCGGAACTGGCCAGGTACTGCAACAGCAAGGAAGCTGTGGGTCTTAACTCCGGCACGGACGCCCTGGTTCTGGTGCTGAAGGCCCTGAGCGTGGGTCCGGGGGATGAAGTCATAACAACCTCCAACACCTTCTTCGCGACGGCAGAAGCCGTATGGCTGGTTGGCGCGACGCCGGTTTTCGTGGATATCGAGCCCAGGACCTGCAATATTGATCCCAATCTAATCGAGGCGGCCATATCGCCGAAGACAAAGGCCATTATTCCAGTTCATCTCTACGGCCAGCCGGCCGAGATGCGCCAGATCTCAAAGATTGCAAAAGCCCACAAGCTGTATGTAATCGAGGATTGCGCGCAGGCACTCGGCGCGCGCGGCGATGACTTTGCGATTGGGGAGCTAAGCGACGCGGTGTGCACCAGTTTCATTATCCAGAAGAACCTGGGTTGCTTTGGGGACGGCGGCGCGGTGACCACAAACAATTCAGAAATGGCGGCTGAAATCCGCAAGCTGCGCAACCACGGATCGGGCAAGCGTTCCCACCACAGTCTCGGATACAACAGCCGGCTGGACGACATCCATGCCGCAGTGCTGAGCGTGAAATTAAGGCAGCTCGACAAATGGAACGACCTGCGGCGGGAGCGCGCCAGCGAATATGATGCCGGCCTGGCTGGCACCTCGCTGACGCTGCCTACGGTGCGGACCGGCTTTCGGCACATCTTCCACCTCTACATCGTTGAAACCGAGCACCGCGATGAGCTCCAGGAATTCCTTCTGAGCAAGGGTGTTCGCGCTCTGACCCACTACCCGATCGCCATCCACCAGCAGGAGGGATTTCCATTTGGGGAGACGGCGCGGATCTCCGGCTCTCTGGAACACACGGAGCGGTCAGCAGCCCGCGTGCTTTCACTGCCGATGTTCCCTGAACTGACCTCAGATGAAGTCAAGCTGGTGATCTCCGGAATCAAGGAATGGGAAAAATCGCGCAAGGCCGTGGTGGGTTCGGTCCGGGCTTAATGGCGCCGTAACAGGTTTTCCTGAGCGATGGCGGCTTGCAGCAGCCGGCCAGAGAGGGTGACCAGCCCTTTCAGGCTGACCTGTGGAGGTCTGCCAGCGCAGATCGAGGAGGGGTCGCAGAGGATGAGCGGAAACAGGAAATACAGTGTTGTTGTCGTAGGGCTCGGAAAGCGGGGAATGCACCACGCCGACGCCTTCGCGAACAACGGCCGTTTTGAGATTGTGGGTCTTTGCGATATTGACAAAGAGCGGCTGGACGCCGCAGCCCGGAAATTTGGCGGCCCTAAAACGGCCACCGACGCCAGGGCCCTGATGCAGGGGCTCAAGCCTGACGTATTCTGCTTTTGCACTCTGCCCCAATTGCGGCTGGACATGGTCCGCCTGGGCGTGGAATCGGGCGCGGGGCTGATTGCTTTTGAAAAACCGGTTGCCCTGAGTACCAGCGAAGCCCTCGAAGTGATGAAATTGGTGCGCGGTGCCAAGGTGAAGACCGTGGTGAGCCACCAGCATCGTTACGGCGAGCACTACAAGAAGGTGAAAGAGATCATTGCCAGCGGCGCGATCGGCCGGGTCCACACGGTCTACGGCACAGCCACAGGCTGGATGATGCACATGCTGACTCATCTGATTGAATACATACGCTGGTTCAATGATTATGCTGAAGCGGAATGGGTGGTGGGCCAGGCGGCAGGCAGGGAAAAGTTCGCCGACAATCATCCCTCGCCAGACTACGTGGCAGGTCTCATCCAGTTTGCAAACGGCGTTCGCGGCATCGTCGAGAGTGGCGATGGCGCGCCGGATGTTCCGGAAGTTGATTACTGGTGGCGAAAATGCCGGATAGGGGCCCAGGGTACGGAAGGCTTCGCCGAAGTCCTCACCGGCGGAGGCTGGCGCGCTATTACCAGGGAATCCGGCGGAGTGATTTCGGGGCCGGGTTGCATGGACTACGCCCACGACATGCCGCCCTACATTCAGGAGATCGCCGACTGGCTCGACGATCCGAAGAAAGTTCATCCCTGCAATGGCGAGAGCGCCTATAAAGGATTTGAGCTGATGATGGCTATCTGCCGGTCCGCCGTCCAGCGCGGCAAGGTCAAGCTGCCGCTCGGTCCTGGCGAGCCGGAACTGGAAGCTCTTAAAAATGTCCTCCCCGGGTAAGTGGCCATTCTTGAGGAACGTCCCGGCCCGCGGGCGAGTTCGACACAGACCTCACGGACAGCCAGTCCGAGGATTAAGATGAAAACGCAGCGTTCGCAAATCGAATTGCGTAGTGTCAGCGTCGGTTGACGCTGCCTCGCGCGGCGGTCCTGAAACTCTGAGCGCACAGGTTAATTATGTCATTCATGATGAGGGAAATTCTGGACCAGCCGCGCGCCTTGCTGCGCTGCTATAAAGCTGAGCACAAGCACGTCGTTGAACTCAAGAGGTTCGCCGAACGCCAGGACTTCCGCATGATCCTGCTGGTTGCGCGCGGGACTTCTGACAATGCCGCGCTTTTCGGGCGTTACTTGCTGGAACTGACCACAGGCAAACCCGTGTCTCTGTGCGCGCCTTCGATCCATACGCTTTACCATGCCAAAGTCGATCTGCGGAAGGCGCTGGTGATTGGAATTTCGCAGTCCGGCGAGGGAACGGACATCAACGCGGTGCTCCATGCGGCACGCCGCCAGGGTGCGTTTACGGTGGGCATCACGAATGAAACGAAGTCTGCCATGGCCGGTATTGTGGATGACGCTTTCTTCGTGCGCGCCGGCACCCAGCGGTCGGTCGCCGCCACCAAGACCTATACCGGGCAACTCCTGATGCTCTACATGCTGGCGGCGGCACTGGGGTCCCACGTTACGCTCGAGCGAGTCGGCGAAATCCCGAGGTGGGCGGAAAGTTCACTCAAGATCCTTCCGGAAATCCGGCGCATCGTCGAGCGCTACCGCTTTATGCGGCAGTGCGTGGTGGTGGCCCGGGGGCTGAACTATGCAAACGCCTTTGAGCTTTCACTGAAACTGATGGAAACCTGCTATGTGGTTGCGGAAAGATTTTCCGCTGCCGATTTCCTGCACGGCCCCATCGCCATGGTCGAGAGTGACTTTCCGGTGATCCTCTTTATGCCGCCTGGAAAGACCTATGCGGACATGAAAAGGCTGGCAGACCGCGTCCGCAAGTTACGCGCGGAAACCCTCGTCATCTCCGCCGAAGGTGTGCGGCTGCCGGGCCACACGAACGCCATTCGCGTTCCCGCCGAAATCCCGGAAGTCTATACTCCGATTCCTTACATCATTCCGGGCCAGCTTTTTGCCTGCCTGCTGGCGGAACTGAAGGGGATTGATCCGGACAAGCCTCGCTCACTCAAAATCGTCACCCGGACGTTGTAGGCGTCTGGTGGATGTTTCTGGAAGAGCTAGTCGCCACCAGCGTGCGATTGTGCGTGGCCTAAAGAGGATTGCATAATAGAGTGACGGACTTCCGTAGCGCCGGTTCCGCCAAGCGGGACCGGCCCTGAAAAATGCCGCCGGGACGGCGGCGCTACAAACAAGCTTGTCACCATATTTTGCAATCCTCAGTAATGGTCAGGCACGAGGGATTTCCACCTCCGCGCCGCGGCGCTCGGCCGATAGATAGGCACTGTAGAGCACGGCGATGCTGTCGGACGCGAGGACCCCGTTCGCCAGCGGCTCGCGATTGTCGCGGAAGGCCTCGAGAAAGTCCTGGAACTCCTGCGGGTAGCCATGCTGCCAGTCTTCGTCTGGCGCCGGATGGTTCCATCCCTGCTTGGTGGAAATCTTCTCCGTAACGTAAATATCTTTGAAGAAATCCTCCTTCGGATTGAAGGTGGTAAGAGCGTCAATCGGATTCAGGTTGCAACGGGTGCGGTGGTTGTTTGCAAAGACCTCGAGCCAGTTGTGGACGCCGCCCATGACGAGCTCGGAAGCAAAAATGTCGGCCACGGTCCCGTCTTCAAACGTGATGTGGATCTGGCCATAGTCTTCAATGTCGTCGTAGCCGGTGCGAATAATCCCCGCGTCGCGGAAAGCCTTCAGGCGTGTGATTTCGTGCGTCCTGGCTGACACGGTAGCCGGCCGGATGGGCTTGCCGTCGCGCGCCTTTCCTTCAACCGCCTTCAGGTAGAGCGCCGTCGAGAGAGGATGGCAGGCTTTGCCCACAATCGAACCGCCTCCTGAAAATCTCCAGATACCGTAGTAGGGAGAATGCGATCCGCTGTGCGATTCGTCGCCGATCAGCCACAGGATCTGCCCGCCGCTCTTCTCCAGGATCTCGCGCTCCTTCTGCACGGAAGGCGCATAGACCCAATCTTCAGCGTAGCCGATCCGCTTTCCACTTTTGCTGGCGGCTTCGAGGATGCGGCGGCAGCTTGCCAGGGCCTCTCGCAGCATGATCTCCTTGGAGAAGGTATTACCGCGAAATTTGGCGCCATCCGCGCCAGGCGGCCCGTAATAGCCGGTAAAGGGCTTTTCGACGATGACGTGCTTGCCGCGATTCAGCGCTTCAACCGCCACCGTTTCATGGCTTGACCCGGGAGTACATACGTCGATAACGTCGGAGGCGTTGCAAAGTTCTTCGAGAGTATCGAAGGCTTTCACGCCAAACTCCTGCGCAAATTTCCGGCGTGAAGCCGGCGTGTTGGAGATGACGCCAGAGACGGTGAGAGGCACGCCGTAGACTCTCCGAATGCCCTTCATGTGGAACCGCGCGGCGAAACCCGCTCCGGCAATTCCGATTCGAATAGCTTCTGTCATTTCAAGCTCCGCTTAAGTGGATTTGACGATACCGATACTCTTCAGAGGCAGACCGCCGCAGACATCGACGTGCATTCTACCATCGCCGACGGAATACCGGAGAGCGTTTTCGGCAACGACGGCTTCGCGTGAAAAGGACCTCTGCTTCTCACCTCACAAAGTGAAGTACAGGCCTTTCTGTGGCGGAACTGCGGCCAATCGAAATATAATTTCCAAATACCGGAGCAGCCCGGCGGTGGCTTCGACGATAGCATCGTGCCGGCCGTCGGATTTTGGCCGTTCCGGAATATGGAGAAGGAGCGCGAAGGGACCTGCGATGAGCATCTTGACCATTCTTAAAAAAATTGACAGGAACTGCTGGTTTATTTGCCACAACTGCATGATGCAAAACGATCATGACGCGCTCAGGTCAATTTTCTACTCCAAGGACCCGAAGGTGAACGTGCTGGGGCGGCCTACCATGATTTGTCCGCGCTGTAATGACGGCAACACGCGATCGTTCCAGGAGTTGAAAGATACCAGAGCGGAATCCTCCCTTTGGGGCCTTGAGCGTCTCGTCAGGAAACACCCGCGCAGCCAGTTCATCGTAAAACCCGCCAGCCAGACCAAGGATGTGGTTTAGTCCGCCATTGCCGCGAGCCAGGACCAGCGGCATGGCGCATTCCACCGGTGACATCTTTCCGCTCCAAGGCTGTGGGGTCCGCCAATCTAGCCCGGCATGCGAACGGCTGCCGCCATGGCCGCGATGCGGTTCTTGAGGTCAAGAAAAATCATGTGGCTGATGACGAGATGGGCGTCCTCAACCTGCTGCATGTTGCTGGAAGGGACGATGATGGGGCAATCCAGCAGGTCCTTCATTTTGCCTCCGCCAAACCCGCCCAGTCCGATGGTGATCGCGCCTGCGCCTCGGGCGTATGCGAGGGCCTTGAGGACGTTCGGAGAATTCCCGCTCCCACTGATGGCGAAGGCCACGTCTTCGGGCTGAAGGAAATTTTCGATCTGGCGCATGAAGACGTCTTCGTAGTGCGTATCGTTGGCCCAGGCGGTCACCATGGGCATATTGTCCGTCACTGCCATCGCCCGGAGGCGCCTGACAGCGGCCAGTTCTTTGGGCCCGGGGAAGTGCGTGCCTTTGCCAAGGTCGGCGACCAGGTGTGACGCCAGCGCCCCGCTGCCGCCATTGCCAAACGTGAAGACCGTATGATCAGCCTGGTAGCATTCAAACAAAATTTCCGCCGCTCTCGAGATCTGCTGGAGTGGGAGGCTGTCCAAAACCGTTTTGAGTTCCGCAAGATAATCCGACAGGTTCCTTGCCGTGTTTACCAACTCTCTCACCTCCCTCCAGGGACTATTTGAGTCCCACCAGGAGCTTTACGGAGACATCCTCAAGCTGCATGTCGCCGTCAGACCTTTCAGCTATTTTAATGAGGATTGCATAATAGCGTGACGGACTTCCGTCGCGCCGGTCCCCCCAAGCGGGACCGGCCCTGAAAATTGCCGCCGGGAAGGCGGCGCTACAAACGATCTTGTCACCATACCCGCCGTGCCTCAGGCGAATTGGCTCATGTTGATGTCCGCATCCCATCGCTCACCTGAAGTCGCCATCGTTTGGTAGCTGACTTCCTGACTTGTGTAGGAGGAGTGCCGGGCCATCATGCAACTCAAGGCCGATTCCACGCCTTGTTCGGCCTGATTATGGAAGTTGCCGCTCAGAATGCTGTCCACAAAGGACATCTTCTTCTCCGGGTCCGCCTGCGCCAGATTGTCCTCGAAAACGCCGGAGGTTGAAAATTCCTGTTTCGAGGCTTGCGCTGCGGGCTGGCTTCCGCCCCACTTCCAGGCATTGTCGCCGTAGATGGCAACGGGTCCGGAGTAATGCGCCTCGGAAGCGCCTTTCGTGCCGAAGAACCGCCAGCCCACTTCCCACGGATTGTTGCCGAACTGCGTGGAACCGAACGTCAGACTGACGCCGTTGGGGTACTTGAACACCACGCTGTAATGCCCGGCCACATTGCCTTTCTCGGGCCGGCCGTTATGGGAGCTCGAGGCCGAAGCCATGACGGGGTGCGACTGGAGCACCCAGTTGCACACGTCAATCACGTGGATGTTCTGCTCCACGATGATGTCGCCTGAAAGGATGCGTGAGTAATACCAGTTGCGGATGGTCCGTTCGTCCGCAGAGGCTTTCGGCCAGTCAGGAAGCTTGGGCCAGGTGGCGTAGTAGTGGCCTTCACCGGAAACGATGTCTCCCAAAGCACCCGCGTGAATCCGCTTCACCTGCTCCACATAAGGAGGAGCGTTGCGGAGCTGGAACCCGACTTCGAGGCTCAGGCGCCCCTGGGCGCGGCGGGAGGAATCGAGCACCGAAACGCAGCCTGCGGGATCAACCGCCACGGGTTTTTCACAATAAACATGCTTGCCCGCCGTCACTACTTGCGCGAGGTGCTGCGGGTGGAAGTATGCCGGAGTCGTGATGATGATGGCATCGACATCTTTCGAGTTCGCGATTTCCTGGTAAGCGTTTGGCCCCCGGAACATCAGCCTGCGCTCGATTGCCGGAATCCCTTTTGCCTGCTGAAACTTGTCAAAGTGGGCCTTGGCCTCATCGAGTTTGTCCTGGAACAGGTCGCCCAGGGCCACCAGCCGCGCCTTGCCCGTTTCGACCGTGTAGGTGGCGTCTGCCGTGCCGCGGCCTCCGCAGCCGAGCAAGCCGACACGGAGGGTAGAATTTGCCGCCGTTCCACGCACCAGTTGCGGGGCCACGATCATAAAACCCGCCGCGGCCGCAGCGGCGCCCATAAACTCTCTTCGCCCTATTTTCTTGCCGGAATCTTCACTCACTTTGTTCCTCCTTCGTCATATCCATATCTCAACTGCAGAGCTGACGACGCCTCCGGGTGACCGATCGTCAAACCTGAAATCAATTTCCCGACCGAATCTGCCAAGCTATCATAACCCTCACCGCTTGTGGAAGGGCTTGCCGCCCCATCGAGCCCAGGTGGGCGGAGAATGCCAGGCATTCTCTGTGCTTTGCAATCCTCAGCAAAGGTCTTGACGGTCCGCCCGTCCGGGTTATAATTGCCGCTCATACCTTTCGTCTGGTCTCATAATTTTCGTGAACTTTCAGGGCCAGGTTTGTCCAACTGCGGTCCGCGCCTTTAAACCCGGGAGCCCGGGGCAGACCCGGCGGGAATTGTGGGGGAACGGAGAATCTGTGATGAAACGCGTGTCTTATGCCGTGATGTTGATAGTTGCACTTGGCCTGCTTGCAGGGCCGGGCGTCGTGCGAGCCGCGCAGCAACCCGCCGGGGTGGCGCAAACTTTGCAGCCAGCGGCTGTGGGGGCACAAGCAGCATCGAGTTCCCAGGCGGCCAGCCCTGACCGGCTGCAAAAACTCGAGTCTGAAATCGCGGCCGCCCAAAGCGCCGGTGACAACGCCTGGATGCTGGTGTGCGCCGCGCTGGTGCTGATGATGACGGGCCCTGGCCTGGCGCTTTTCTACGGCGGCCTGGTGCGCAAGAAGAACGTGCTTGCCACCATGATGCAAAGCTTCTCGATGATGGCCTTGATCACGGTGGTCTGGGCCATTGTTGGCTTCAGCCTCTGTTTTGCTCCGGGAACTTCCTTCATCGGCGGCCTCAGTCATCTCTTCCTCCGCGGCGTGGGCAGCGCGCCCGATCCCGCTTACGCCGGCACGATTCCCCTCGGCACCTATATGGTTTTCCAGTTGATGTTTGCCATCATCACGCCCGCCTTGATTTGCGGAGCTTTTGCCGAACGTATGAAATTCAGTGCCATGGTCCTGTTCATGGTGCTCTGGTCCATCATCGTTTACGACCCCATGGCGCACATGGTGTGGGGCAAGGGCGGATTCCTCAACGCCGCGCTGGGCGGCGCTTTCCCTACGCTCGATTTCGCCGGCGGAACGGTGGTGCATATCACTTCAGGTGTGTCGGCCCTGGTCTGTGCGCTCTATCTGGGGAAACGCGTGGGCTTTCCCTCGGAGCCGATGCCTCCCCACAGCGTGGTGCTGAGCGTCATCGGGGCATGTCTGCTGTGGGTGGGATGGTTCGGATTTAACGCCGGCAGCGCGGTTGCTTCGAGCGGCCTGGCCACCAGCGCATTTATCGCCACCGATTTCGGGGCGGCCGCCGCGACCATCGGGTGGGCGCTTGCGGAGTGGGTGCGCAACGGCAAGCCCAGCGTCCTGGGCGCGATTTCCGGCGCCGTCGCGGGTCTGGTGGCCATCACCCCTGCGTCCGGGTTTGTGGGGCCGATGCCGGCCCTCATCATCGGGTTCATCGCCGGAGTTTTCTGCTACTGGATGGTCTCGAAAGTCAAGGCCCTGTTCGGGTATGACGATTCGCTCGACGCCTTTGGCGTTCATGGCGCCGGCGGCACGATCGGGGCGCTGCTGACCGGCGTATTCGCGAGCAGCGCCATCAATCCTATCTTCAAAGACGCCCAGGGCAACACGCTGCCGGTCGGCGTGATCGACGGCCATTCCGGACAGATGCTCAACCAGTTGGTGGGCGTCCTGATTGCATGGGGCCTGGCAATCGTCGGCACATTGATCATTTTGAAATTCGTCGATGCGGTTATCGGGCTGCGAGTGCCCGAAGAGCACGAGATCCAGGGCCTTGACCTGGCGCTGCACGGAGAGGAAGGCTACACCTTCGAGGCGTAGCGCATACACCGGGCGTGGCCCTGATAAACTGAACACAGGCGCAGCCTGAAAGCGGGGATATACACCCATGAAAAAGATTGAAGCCATTATTCAACCTTCACGACTTGAGCATGTGAAGTCCGCGCTGCACGAAATCGGCGTGGAGGGCATGACCGTCGTGGAAGTGCGCGGACATGGCCGGCAGAAAGGGCACACGGAAGTTTACCGGGGCAGGGAGTACAACGTGGACCTGCTGCCCAAAATGAAAATCGAAATCATCCTTCCAGACCGGCTTGTCGATCCCGCAGTAGGGGCAATTCTGGGCGCTGCCAAGACGGGCAAAATCGGCGACGGGAAGATCTTTATCTACCCCGTCGAGGAAGCCATCCGCATCCGCAACGACGAGCACGGCGAGGCCGCGTTGTAACCGTCCGCGCCTGCTGTTCCCATGCGCCTAACGTTCTCCGCCGGGCGGTGGAAGAATTTCTAGGGATCCGTTGTGGACGACAGCGACTGTGCGGTAACCTTGAGTTCCACCGATTTCATGCGCTTCGGCAATGATGCCAGCAAAGACTGCGCTGTATTCGGGTATGGCGGATGCAAAGCTTTCAATCAGCTTTCGATCTTCCCGATCAACCTCATCGTAATTTTTCCACGGTTTTGCCAGATACGCGATGTCGAGATAAATCTTTCCCGCTACTGCTAGCGCGCCGGCATTAATTACCTGAAACTGGTCATGACCGAGTTGCCACGTGAACGGTGGCTTACCCTGGAAAAGCGCTGGAGAAGGTGTATTCGACAGCGTTTCCCGGATAGCGGACGCTATCCCGTATTCAAAAAGAGGGCCGCGTACGGAGAGTTGAAGGACGGTATTGTAGAGCACGAAGGCGTTAAACGAATGCTGGCGGGCGTGTTCTCGCTCGGCAGTTTTCCACAGATCTGCCGCCGACTGGTTCGCCAGCGTTGACGCGCCTGCATTGACGGAGTTGATTTGCCACGTTCCACCGACCGGAATAAGCCATGCGGCAAATGTCCAGTTATTATTGCGTGCCTTTCCGTCGATGAGGACCCAAGCCTGCCTTGAAGACGGTTCGACTTTAAACGAAACCCAATCCTCCGGTTTGGACAGTGCGCCACAAAGCACCCTATTGTCTTGGGGTGTCCCCAAAACGTTGGCTAGATAGGTATGAGTAATCGCTAAGGCTGCAAACGGGGCGAAGGGATCAACTGCCATCCGCATGTAAGATTCAAACTGCTTCTGGCTTGTAGAAGCCTTGGCCTTATCCGAAAGCTTGCGGTAGGCCGCGTCGGGGTCGGAACCGATGGCGGTACGGACAAACGAAATCGCTGCGTCATCAATCGCAGCAAGTTCAGTGCTGGAAATCTCGGTATCCTGCCTGCAGGTGGAAGCAGACGCGCTCAGTTTGAGTTGAGCAAAGGGCGAAGTGCCCCTGGCTCTGGCGGGGAGTGAAAAAAAGATGAGGCCCGCCAGGAGAATCGGGATGGAGAGCGTCGATTTGAAAGTCAATACTTTTTGTCGAGTGAGCATCACCAGATGTCCCTTACTCAAATCGGAGGGGGCCGATACACAACCCAAACCGCTGTTCATCAAACAGTGTCCCCAAAGGGCCAGTCGACCGTACTGTTCGACGTAAAGTTCTCTCATGGCGAACTCCAGCAGAACTCCAATACGAGAAAATAAAAGCATATCGCTGGGCCGCACAGGTCCGATGCGGGCTCGCAACAGACTCCTGATTGGAGGACTAGCCCGCGAGATGCCAGGGTTTAGCTGGCCACCCTGGCCTCAATGGCCCGCAGCATCTCTTCATTCGTGGAAAACTTGAACTCTTTCAAGCCGAGCGACTGAGCTTGCTGTAATTCGATTTGCCCAAGGACGGCGATGTCCTCTTTGGTTACGGCTTCGATTCCTCTCGCCCGGATTTCGCCCAGGATCTCTGCGGTTGTGGCCGGTTCTTTTGGCGCGGCGATTTCGAGATACTTGAGCACATGCTCGATCCCGTGCTCGGCGTCAAAGCGGGCTTTGCCCACCAGCCCTTCGCTGGCCTTGCGGGCCCATCCCACCACGAACACGCCGTCCATCACGCTGCCGGACGCCGGATCAAAAACTTCGTAGGAGGCGCGGTCCGATTCCGCGGGACTGGAGTTGGTCACATAGCAGTTTTTGGCATAAGGCAGACCCAGACCCGGGTCGGCAAGGTCGCCGATGGCAAAGATGAGAGTATCGACATCCAGAAGCGACTCGGCATCCGTTACCTTCGGGCGCGTATTTTCGCCGTCGCGGACGAGAATGTTCTCAACCACCCGAAGCCGCGCAATGCGGCCGTCCGCTCCAGGCTCAATCTCCACGGGAGAACAGAGAAATCGAAAACTCAGCCTGGACGCCGGCGAATTTTCCGGCTGGATTTTAAGCCACGGAAAGCATTTGTCGGCAACCTGGCTGACATCCTGGCCGACGGCCTTGCAGGCTTCCGCCACACGGCTGAGTTCCTCCTGAAACAACCTGCGGTCCAGGAAGGTTTCAACTTCGTCGAATTCCTTGCGGTCAAACTTGACTTCAAACGGCCCGCGCCGCGCGATCACGATCACCTCTTCAGGCCGTTGGCCCGGCTGGTCAACCAGCAGCCAGCGCGCGATATCCACCATGACGTTGCCCATCCCGACGATGGCCACTCGGCGCCCGGTAGAGAAATCCTGCGAGGCAAACGGAGGCAGCAAGTTGTAGTGATAAACGAAATCTTTGGCGGAATAGACGCCCTTCGCGTCCTCGCCGGGAAGGCCCAGGTTCTTGGTGCCCTGCGCGCCTACCGCGAACACGATGGCTGAGGGGTTCCAGTCTTTCAGTCGCTCAACCGTCAGCGGTTCGTCGCAGCGCACCCTTACGTTGCCGATGTAATCCAGGTTTGGCATGGCGAGAATTTTGGCAAACTGTTTCCGCAGGCCGCTCTTCATATGGAATTTCTGGGGATAAATGCCGTACTCGGCAAGGCCGCCCGGCTTGACGTCCCGGTTAAGAATCAGGACACGATGTCCGGCTGCGGCGATTTTGCGGGCTGCGAAAAGCCCAGCGGGGCCGGCGCCCACCACAAAAACAGTTGGTTGATCCATGAGTACCCTCGTTGTCTTTCACCATCCTCTTCCCACTCATGACTCGCCGCCCACTCGTCTTTGTGGGGTTTCTCACAGCATGCGCCACGATCTTGGGTGTGCTTACTTGAGTTGGATTTTATCAGATGCCGACTGCTGTTCACAACCCGCGCAGGGCTTTGCCTTGACGCAGCGAGCCAGACCTGCGGGTCCCAGGCGGGCAGGCAATCGCAACGCCAAGGCAGGCTACATTGAAGAGAATCTTCTCCAGGTTCGTCTCCGGTTCGTTTTTTGACCCTCTAATGTTTTCAACAAGATCGGTAGCTTCGTTTTTAGGTTCGTTCCGGTTTGTTTTTTCCACAGATACGTGTTTTCAACAACTTCTCCGCTTTGTTTTCCGGTTCGTTCCGGTTTGTTTTTTGGCCATTTCTATTTGTTTTCAACAACCTCTCCGGTTTGTTTTTCAAAAAACGTGTTTTTCTGTCCCATTTCGTTACTTTTAGTCCCGGAAAGCCGCACGCTTACAGGCACTGAGAAGAGACTACCATGCTAGGCCAGTGATTGTCAAGCAAAATCGGCGGGAGAGGCTGGAAGGCAGGAGCCAGGAGCCAGGAGTCAGGAACCGCGGGTCAGTGCTTCAGAATTTCCCGATGAGCGCTTCAGTGGCTGAAGCCCGTTGGCTAGAGGCGCGATAAACTTCGGAGCTGACGTACCAGCAGATTCCTCTCCCGTTTTGCGGGATCGGAATGACGGAGGGCGGGGCCTGTCAAATGTCGGAGCTGAAGCCCCGACCTCCTGAGGAAACAACCGTGGCCGGCCATGCCTCGGCAAGGTCAGGGGATCGGACCCTTCAGTTTCGGCAGAATACAGCAGGTTAAGGCGCTTCACGCGAGGTCATTCTGAGGCCGGTTTCTGGCCGAAGAAACGGCTTGGCGGCCTACGCGCAAACGATGATGGTCAACCCGCTACCCGTCATCTACGGTTTAGCCTCAACCAGAGGCATCTCGACCAGATGCTCGCTGAGGAACCAGACCTGCATCTCATTGGTGCGCAAAACTTCGCTAACCAGAATGTCGTTGGTTCCATCGTCGCCCAGTTCGGAGGCGCGACGAGCGAGTTGCCGCACATACCCGATAACGATCTGGTGCGTGTCGAGCAACCGGGAAATCTGGACCGGGACCTCCTCCCTCCCGCGCGGAGGACGCGCAATGCGGGTCGTCTCGGCAACGTCGGCCGCCATAGCAATGCTGACGCCTCCGAGCGTCTGAACGCGCTCGGCAATCGCGTCGATCAGTTCGGATTGCTCATTGAAATGCTTGTCAAAAAGGAGGTGGAGTTGGTAAAAAGTCGGCCCTGAGGTCTGCCAGTGCGATTTTTTATAGAGATCGCGGAGGGTCATGGTGTCTGCCAGAAGCAGATTCAGTTGTTCCGTCATTTCCAGGCGGACTGGCTCTTCGAGCTCAATGGGCAGCAGCTTGACCGTTCCATAGGTCTGAATTTCCGGAGCTATTTGATGGAAGTGGGGCTGGGCGCTCACCCGCGCACTCGACGCATTCATTTTCATGGTATGGCTTTTCATGATATTCGCCTCCCGGTAATGAAGTGAAGCTCTTTATCTATGAAGTAATTCTATGCCAACCTGATCGGCACCGCAAACCTTTACGACGAGCGATTCCGCCGCGTCTATCGCCGCCTGGCGTTTCGCAAGGGCGCGGCGTTTGCCAAAGTCACCATGGCGGGCAAGCTGGCCATTCGTCTCTACATCATGTTGAGAGAGGGGATCGAATAGAGACGTGTGTTGGAACCGGGCCACCGTCCCAAGGCGAACCAAAAACCAGCACCGAAAAGCAGATTTTTGCTTGACGAAACCGGCAACCCTATCGATGCGCTGCCGGCGCCATTAAGCGGTTTCCGATCGAAGAGATCGCGCAGCCAGGGCCAACATGACTTCAGACCACCCGACGACGATTAAATCGATGCCGATGAATAAACCTATGATCCACAATCCCGAGACCGGCCACTGCGTCCAGACCAGGATCCCGAGGACCAGGGTAATAATGCCGTCCGCGAGCGCCCATCCCCAGCCCCGAACCCGCACGGACAGCGCGGCGACAATACGGAAAATACCCGCTACAGTGAAGTACGCGGCCAGAAGCAACGTAAACGCCAGGGCGCCCGCCAGGGGGTGGCGGACCAGCATGAGGCCCACGATGATCGAGAGCACCGCATTGAGCGCGTGCAGGAAGAAATGGCCGGCTTTGCGGTGTCTGAACGCTTGCACCGCCTCGATGATGCCGGCGACCAACAGCACCCAGCCAAAAAACAACATCGAAATCACTGTAACCGAAACCGAGTCCACCAGGGCAATGATGCCCAGAATGACCAGGAGAATACCCAGGGCGAGAAGCCATCCCCAATTCCGGCGCAACTCCTCACCAGCGGTAGCGAAAATACCGAGAGGTGTGTCAGGGTCTTGGGCCATGACCGAATCCTCCTTTTGTATTTATAGCTGGTTATACAACAAACTATCGTCCCCCGCAATTGAAATGACGAACATCTTGTCCAACTGGACCCGCTCGTTTTGACCGTCTGTGAAAGGCCCGGCAGCCTCTTACCTGAGGGGCCACAGGCGACAAAGGATTTGGCGGGTCGGGCATACATTCCGCAGTCTGGAATGTATGCGGCGGGCCAATGCTGCAGAATTTCCTGACGATTGCTTCAGCGGCTGAGGCTGGCTGGCGGGAGGCGGATAAATGTCGTAGCTGAAGCTCCGGCCTCCTTAGGAACGGTAACAGCAGGTTCCTCGCGACACTCGGGATCACGGGCAGGGGCTCGGAGTGACGGAGGCGGAGCAGGGATCGGAGTGACGGGTGGAGGGCTGGCTTCCAAAAAAAAGAGCCGCGGACCCCAAAATCGGGGGACCGCGCTACCAGCTTCTGTTACAAGGTCCCCTGTGGCACGGCCATCTCGTTCGCTTCGCTCAGGGCGGGCGTGGCCGTGGTCCGACACGGGCGGGACGCCCGTGCCACAGCATCACGCTTTCGGGTGGTTGGTGTCGCGGGGCGAGAGCAATCGTCGGGCGAGGAACAATGCTCCCTCGACAGGCTCGCGCTCGAGCAGCGAAACGCGGGCGCGGGGAGCGACGCGATGGATGCGGCGGGCAAAGGCTTGCCGAATGAGATCACTGGAGCGGAACACGCCCCCGGAGCACACTACGGGAACGGCGCGATTCTTCCAGCGAAGGCGGCGAATGATGGTTGCGGCCAGCTCGGCAAGATCTTCCGCCGCCTCACGGCACAGTCGCCGGGCCGTGGCGTCTCCTGCCTCCGCCTCCTGCTGCACGGCGGGAAAAAGCGCTGCAATGTTCTGCGGGGTCAGTTGTAGGGGCACAGCTTCGGTGATTTTTCTGAGACCCAGCTTGCGGCAGATCGCCGGCGCCAGACTGGTGCGCTTGCCCCTGCCGTCATGCGCGCGCAGGGCCGCGGCGATGGCTTTTCGTCCCACGTCATATCCGGAGCCGGCGTCGTCAAACTGATTGCCCCATCCTCCCACCCGCAGAATTCGGCCCCGGCGGTCGCGGCCGAAGGCGATGGAGCCAGTCCCGGCAATGACGATAATGCCCGGCGATTCACCAAGGGCCGCGGCAAGCGTGATGGCGGCGTCGGTGGTCATCAGGTGGGCGCGCGCGGGAATAGCTTTGCGCATCCAGCGAAGCATGCTCCGCTGAACGGGAGCGCCGTCGCCACCGGCGAGCCCCGCGCAGACGCCAGCGAGCGTGGCAGGCGGGACGCGGGCCTCGCGCCACGCTCTGCGGTAAGCGCGCGCGAGCTCCCGCTGGGCGCTCGAGAGTCCAACCTTGATGGGGTTCGAGGGGCCGGCCTGGACGCGCGCCACGACGGAAAGGTCCTTGTCGGCCAGCCAGGCTGTGGTGTGAGTGCCGCCGCCGTCGATGCCAAGAAAATATCCCATGGCAGAGTAAGCCATGATGGCTTGGGGAAGGGTCGCAGTCAAGAGCGGAAGAGCCTGGGCACCCTCCTGTTTTGGAATCGTAGCGGCGATCCCGCCGTGGCGGGATCGCGATTTGGCGGCGTGAAGCCGCCGCTACGCTCAAGCCAGGAAAGCACCAAACCCCGGTGTTCGTTGCGGGATGCGGCAGACGGCGGAAAAATTCCCCCGCTGTTAATTCCGTCCCAGCAGCCGCACCTGGCCGGTGAGAGAGCGGCCCCCGCTGGTGCTGAAGGTCAGGTAATTAGGCGAATCGATATTGTTATCGACGGCGTAGGGATTATGACGGTCCGTGATGTCGTCAAAGCCAGCGCGCAACTGCCAGCGAAATCCAAACAGAGAAACCCGCCGTTCAAGCGCCATGTTAAGGGTAAAAGAGGCGGGAAAACGCACACTATCGGGACGGCCAACCAGTTCCTGGTCTTCATTCACCACGCTGAAAGGAAAGCCCTGGCGCCAGTCGAGCGTGTAGGCAAGATCGAACTGCTTGATGAGCGGCAGGATGCCCCAGGAGACAATCCTGTTGGGGGTGTCCCATGGGAGCGGTCCGGGACCCTGCGGGCTGAAGTAGGGATTGAGAAGGTTGAAATCGAGCACCGCGTTGGAGCGCGAATTCGAGTGCGTATAGGCGGCGTAGATGACGTGCCCGCTCCTGAAGCGCCGCCGCAGCGCAATGTCCACGGCGTCGTAGCGGTCACGTTGCGCGCTCTCCAGCAGGAACCGCCCTGAAAAGCAGCCTTGCGGACCTGCGCAGGGGTTTACGTAAGTCCAGCCGCTATGGCCGCGCTTCTGGATGTACTCTGTCCGCAAAAAGAACTCGGCCGGAAGCTTGCGCTCGATGCCGGCGCTCCAGTTCAAAACCCAGGGTTTATCCAGCTTGTCATGGTTGATCAGAAAAATGCTTTCCACGGGCGGCCGGATTAACGTGGTACCCGTGGCATCGTAAAAAGTGTCGATCCGTGTTCCGGCAAGCGGCTCTGTGTACAGATCGATATTCGATTGGTCGTAGTAGATGCCGGCGCCTGCCACGAGCTTGGTATTGTCTTCCGCCGACGGAGCGTAGCTGAACGCCAGGCGCGGCGACACCCTCGCGCCACGGGCAATGCGGTCCCACTCGAGCCGGAGGCCGGGGTCCACAACCAGACGGGGTGAGAGCGACCAGTGGTCTTCAGCGTAGACGCCGGACTCGAAATTTGCCTGTTCGAATGACGGGTTGACGGGAAACATGACTGCGCGCGATAGCGTCCCGTCCTGCCGCACGATCGAGATACCATGCCGATTGAACGATTGCAGGTCCGACACGCGATCAAAATCAACGCCAGTCCTCCATTCGTGCGTTCCCCATTTGGAGAAGCTAGGCGCGATGAGGTTGGAAATGAATTGCAGGCGCTGGGAGCGCCCTTCGGACTGCTGGAAGAAATTCCCCCCGGAGCCTTCCGGCGTCAGCAAGTAGGTGGCGTTTCCCAGCGGCAGCTCGGCAACGTGAAAACGGCTGAATCCAACGCCGTATTCCATCAGCATTCCGTTCGAAAGCGTGAACTGGTCAATCACCGAGAGATGGTAGATGGACTGGTTTCGTCTGGTTGTGGTCTCCACCGGATTAAAGCGCGAAAGGCCCGTGTGGTCGCTGCGAAATTCGTTGAACAGAAAATCGGTGGTCAGAATGTTTGAGTGCGTCAGGTTGATCTGCGATTTTGCCAGGCCGCCCCACCGCCAGCGGGTGCCGGAGTCGGCGCCGGCGGGGAGTTCGTTGATGATCTCGAGGTCATACTCGCTTTCAGGAGCCAGCAGAAACCAGGCTTTGCCCTTCCTGATAGGCCCGGAGAAGCTGCCATGCGGGGTCCAGCCGTCCAGATGAAGACCTTTATGGGTGTTAAGCGAGGGAACCAGGTCGGTGCCGGAAAACCTGTAGCGGTCGTCGCCCATGCCCGATTCCAGATCGAGGACGCCGCCCGACGCTTTGCCGTACTGGACCGGGTAGCGGGTATCGTAGACCGTAACGGAGCGCAGCGCGTCCACGGCCAGGCGAGCGTTAAAAAAGCCGCTGGCAGGGTCCGTGATGTTAAATTCATCGAGCTGGTCGAGGACCTGCCGCGTGGGAGCGCCATTGATGTGGATCTGGCCGGTGGCGTCCTGCACAACGCCGGGAAGCAGCGGCAGAGCGTAACGGATGTCGCGGGGAACACTGTAGGGAAGGTTCATAATTTCTGTATCCGTCAGGCTGTGGGTCGATGAGGTTTTGGCCGGATCAATGGCCGCGGGCGATGCCGCCACGTTGATGCGCTGGTGAACTTCACGCACGCGATTCAGAATGACTTCCGTGCTCTCCAACGTGCCAATCGCGATGTTCCCGGAGCGGACAGCGTAGAATCCCTCTTTCTCCACGGTCAGCCGGTAATTGCCGGGCGAAAGGTCCCTGAAGGCATACCTCCCTGCGTAATTCGTTTCCCCCTTCTGGATCGTGTTGCCATTTGGGTCCGCCAGGTAAACATGGGCGAGCGGCACGGCCAGGCCGGTCTCATCATTGACGATGACGAGCAACGAATCCGTCGGGTTCAGGGCGCCGCCGGCCTGGTTCTGCCCTGTGGGAGACGATGTTTGCTGCTGGGCCTGCGATTGCGGGCCGGCTGCGCGGACCTGCTGCCCGGTTGCGGGAGGCGGTCCTGTTGCCTGCGGGCGCGCGGCAAGCGCATGGAGGCCGGCAAGGCTGGCGAAAAGCCCCAGAACAAGCGGTCCTGCTGCGCGGCGGGCAGTAAACGCTTTCAGGCGATTCGAGCGTTGAGAAAAATGCGGTCGCATCGATTGTGAACTCCATTGTCGCTCAGTTCGCTCGAAATGGCGGAATTTTAACAAATCCGCTCTGCCTGGAGGTGGCCCTGCTCGGCCCCGTGTAGCGCCGACCCCGCCAGGGCCGGGTCGGCGCTAGGCAACATCTGCGCAGTTGAAGGTGGGCGCCGCGTTGGCAAGTTTTCTGACGCGTTACGCAAGCTGGCGGGGTAGCCGGACTGCCTGGATACGGAGAATCGTCCACCCCGGTACCGGAGTTATAATCAACTTTGGTCAAAGCGCACATATTCCTCGCACAAATGGTCTGCTGCCTGGCGCTGGCGGCGCTCGGGGTTGCCCCTGCTCAGGCGCAGCACGAGCAGGGAGAAATCCGCCTGAAGGTCCAGGACCAGAAAGGAGGACCGCTGGCCGCCTCGGTGGAGCTGGCGAGTGAGGCGAACCATGTTGACCGCACTTTCCTGACCAGCAACGCGGGAAATTACATCGCGCGGGAACTTCCATACGGCCTCTATCGCCTCGAAGTTACCTACCCCGGATTTGTTCCTTTCAACAAGCTCGTTACGGTGCAATCTGAAGTGCCGGTCACGGTTTCCGTAACCTTAGGCCTGGCGCCGGTAAGAAGCAGCATCAACGTGACGGGATCGGGCACGCTGATTGATCCCGAAAGCCCCCGGACTGTTTACTCGGCTGGGCCCCAAGCGCTGAACCAGCAGCTCCCCGCGCAGCTCGGCCGCGGCTTATCGGACGTGGTGAATTCTCAGCCGGGCTGGCTGTATGAAGCGAATGGAGTCCTGCATCCCCGCGGCTCAGAATACGATGTGCAATTTGTGGTGAATGGACTGCCGCTGACGGAAAACCGCTCTCCGGCCTTTGCGCCTCCCCTTACCCAGGATGATGTTGAGTCGATGCGGGTGATGACCGCGGGCTTCCCGGCCGAGTATGGCCGCAAACTGGGTGGAGTGGTGGAGGTGACGACGGTCAAGGACCTCCCGCCCGGCTTCCACATGAGGGCCGAGGCCGACGGCGGCAGTTTCGCCACGGCGGCTGGCGGGGTCGAAATGGGGTTCGCCGAGGGCGCCAACCAGTTCCTGGTTTCCGGCGACGCGGGTGTCACGGACCGCTATCTTGACCCGCCTGTGCTTGCCAACTACACCAACCGCGGGTCGAACGGG
The DNA here is from genome assembly GCA_035712365.1 of Terriglobia bacterium. Classification (NCBI taxonomy): domain Bacteria; kingdom Pseudomonadati; phylum Acidobacteriota; class Terriglobia; species Terriglobia bacterium. The sequence goes on along the minus strand of DASTAW010000008.1, from coordinate 119,495 downwards.
GCGGCCGGCGCTACGTGGTCGCGTGACCTGACGCAGAGAGACCATCTGCGAATCTCAATCCGCCACGCGGAGACCCGGTACACCGTCCCCAACGAGCTTGTCCAGCAGGAGGACGGCCAGCGTCAGGACACCGCCGACAGCGAAACCAATTTCCAGGCGGACTACAGCCGTGTGCTATCGCCTACCCTCTTGTTCGGCGCTGAGGGAAGCCTCAGGGACGAATCATTCCAATTATGGTCGAACAACCTCTCCACTCCTGTCGCCATCAGCCAGCAGCGCGGGTTCCGGCAGGGTTACGGCCGGGCTACCCTGGCGGGCTCGCAGGGAATCCACAATTGGAAAATTGGCGTGGATACGATTTTCAATCCTGTGCGCGAAAACCTGCAATACGCCATTACGAACCCCTCGTTGTTTGATCCGGATACGGCGCAGAGCTTTGTGTTCGCCGACCGGCAGACCGACATCGAGCCGGCAGCATTTGCAGAGGATACGCTGCGATTGAAGAACTGGAACGTCAGTCTCGGTATGCGCTTTGACCATTACGGTTTTGTAGTACACCAGTCAGCATGGAGCCCCCGCGTTGCCGTCTCTCGATATTTTGCCGGGCTCGGTTTGCTGGTCCACGCCGACTATGACCGAGTGTTTCAGACGCCGGCCATGGAAAACCTGCTGCTTGCAAGTTCTCCCGCGATTGACCAGATCAATCCGCTGGTGGTTCGATTGCCGGTGGAACCGGCACGTGCGAATTATTACGAGGTCGGCGTGACCAAGGGCATCCAGGGGCGGGTGCGGCTGGATGTGAATGTGTTTCGCCGGACCTTCCGCAATTTTGCCGACGACGACACGCTACTGAATACCGGCGTCAGTTTTCCCATCGCCGTCGCTCATGCCACCGTGGAGGGCATCGAGGGCAAGCTGGCGTTTCCGCACTGGGGCCGCTTTTCGGGCTCCATCAGTTATTCAAACCAAGTGGCGACAGGCCAGGGACCGATTACCGGCGGGCTCTTCATCGGGGCAGAGGCCATCGCTGACTTGGCAGACAACAGCCGCTTTCGTGTCTCTCAGGACCAGCGCAACTCTGCCTCAGGAAATTTGCGTTACCAGGCCGCCAGCCGGTTCTGGCTGGCAACTGAAACTTCCTATGGCAGCGGCCTTCCGGTTGAGCTCGATACCGGAAGCAGCGATTACAACTTCCTGCTGGCCCAATACGGCCCCGAGATTTTGAGTCGTGTGGACTTCGCGCGGGGAAGGGTCCGTCCGTCATACTCGGTTGATGCGGGCGCGGGTTTCGACCTTTACCATGAGGAAGGCAGGACCGTCAGCCTGCAACTCCAGGCTTCGAACCTCACTAACCACCTGAATGTGATCAATTTTGCCAGCCTGTTTTCCGGGACTGCCATCGCCACGCCGCGCAGTTACGGCCTGCGCCTCCAGGCAAGCTTCTAAGCGAACCCGATTATTCACATCCGGGCAAGCTCGAGAAGCGGTGGTGTCCTGATTCGAATCGTAGCGGCGATCCCGCCGTGGCGGGATCGCCATTTGGCGGCGTAAAGCCGCCGCTACGGTCAAGCAAGGACAGCACCAGAAGCCGTGTGGCTGGACACCGGATGAAGACCTTTTCTATAATCAACAATTTATCCCAACAAGGGGGAGTGATGCGAAAGGCGCTCGACCTCAAACAAACGCTGAATCTTCCGCAAACCAAGTTCTCGATGAAGGCGAACCTGCCGCAGAACGAGCCTCGGTGGCTTGCCCGCTGGGCCGAAGAAGACCTGTACAGCCAGATTCGGGAGGCGCGGAAGGATTCGCCGCTCTTTACGCTGCACGACGGCCCGCCCTACGCCAACGGCCGCATTCACCTGGGCACCGCGCTGAACAAAATCCTCAAAGACTTCATCATCAAGTGGAGAACGCTGGCGGGATTCAACGCTCCTTACGTTCCGGGTTGGGACTGCCACGGATTGCCCATCGAGATCAACGTTGACAAGGAACTCGGCGCGAAGAAGCGGCAGATGAGCACAGTTGAAATCCGCCGGGCGTGCCGCCGTTACGCCGAAAAGTATATCGACCTTCAGCGGGAAGATTTCAAGCGGCTGGGAGTTTTTGGCGAGTGGTCGAGACCCTACCTCACCATGGACCCCTCCTACCAGGCGCTGATTGCGGAAAACTTTCTGACGTTTCTCGAAAAGGGCTACGTTTATCGCGGATTGAAGCCTGTGTACTGGTGCATACACGACAAAACTGCGCTGGCCGAGGCGGAGGTTGAATATGAAGAGCACACCAGCCCGTCGATTTATGTGCGCTACCGGGTGATTTCGGATTTGAGCGCCATTGCACCGCAACTGAAGGGGCGCGAGGCGTACGTCATCATCTGGACCACCACACCATGGACGCTTCCGGCCAGCATGGCGGTGGCGTTCCACCCCGATTTCGAATACGTGGCGGCCAGCGACGGCGGCAAAGACGGCCCCGTTTACATCCTGGAAGCGCGGCGGCATGGACCGGCGATGGCGGAGACCGGCTTGAATGCGCCTGAGGTGCTGGCGCGCTTTCCGGGCAAGAAACTCGACCGAATCGAGATACAGCATCCGTTCCTGGAACGCAAGCTTCTGGGTGTGCTGGCGGATTACGTTACGGCGGAAGATGGCACGGGCCTGGTCCATACGGCGCCGGGGCACGGCCGTGAAGATTACGACACAGGCATGCGATACGGCCTCGAAATCTATTCTCCCGTGGGCGACGCGGGCGAGTTCACCGAAGGCTTGCCCGAATACAAGGGGAAAAAGGTATTTGAAGCCAATGAAAGCATCATCAACCTGGTAAAATCCCGCGGCAATTTGATGGGGCCGGCGGGCCGCCTGACGCACTCTTATCCGCATTGCTGGCGCTGCCACAATCCCATCATCTTCCGGGCCAACGAGCAGTGGTTTGTGAGCATTGACCATGAGCGGCTGCGCGAACGCTCGCTGGAAGAAATCAGGAAAGTTCGCTGGTCGCCGGACTGGGGTGAAGAGCGTATTTCCAACATGATTGCCACGCGGCCAGACTGGTGTATTTCCCGGCAGCGGGCGTGGGGAGTGCCCATCACGATTTTTCACTGCATTGATTGCAACAAACCCTTGCTCGACGCCAGCCTTGCCCGCAGGGCGATCGAGCTGTTCAAGAAGGAAAGCGCGGACGCCTGGTATACGCATGATGTCACGGACCTGCTTCCGCCGGGTGCCACGTGCCCTGGTTGCGGCGGCGGCAACCTGCGCAAGGAGACCGACATTCTTGATGTCTGGTTTGATTCCGGCTCCAGCCACACCGCCGTGCTGGGCCACCGGCCAGACTTGCCCTGGCCTGCGGATGTTTACCTTGAAGGCGGCGACCAGTATCGCGGATGGTTCCACAGTTCGTTGCTGGTGGGCATGGTGACGAAGGGCGGCGCGCCTTATCGCGTGGTGCTCACCAACGGCTGGGCGCTCGACGCGCAGGGCCGCGCCATGTCAAAGTCGCTGGGCAATGTCATCGATCCAAACGAAGTCATCAAGACGCACGGGGCGGAAATCCTGCGGCTCTGGGTGGCTTCCATCGACTTCCGCGAGGATGTGGTGATCTCTTCGGAGATCCTGACGCGGCTGTCGGAAGCTTATCGCAAACTTCGCAACACCTTCCGCTACTGCCTTTCGAATCTTTATGACTTCGACCCCGCCGGCAACAGCGTGCGCGGGGACCAGCTTGGAGAGATCGACTGCTGGGCACACGTCGAGACCGCAAACCTGCTGGAAAGGGTTTACGCAGCCTATAACGAGGACGCTTTCCACAAGGTTTATCGGGCCATCTACGATTTTGCGACCATCGAGCTGAGCTCTTTCTATTTCGATATTCTGAAGGACCGGCTCTACACGGCCCCGGCGCAGTCGGTGCGGCGGCGGGCCGCGCAGACCACCCTCTACCGCATTGCCGACGCGCTTGTCCGGGCAGTGGCTCCGCTGATGTGCTTTACCGCTGAAGAGGTCTGGGCGCACCTGCCGCCAGACTCATCGCGCGAGCCCAGCGTTCACCTCGCGCAATTTACTCCAACGTCCAGCCTGCGCGATGAGGTTCCGGCGCCTTGCCAGCAAAAACTTGACAACTGGCCGCGGTTGATTGAGGTGCGTGATGTTGCGCTGAAGGCGCTGGAATCGGCACGGCGCGAAGATGTAATCCACAGCCCGCTTGAGGCCAGGCTCATCCTGAGCGGCGACGAGAATTTCGGTCCTCTGCTTGAACAATATCGTTCAGAGTTGCCCACGCTCCTGATCGTCTCCCAGGTGCAGCTTGAGCCATATACATCAAGCGCTGCTGAAAGCTCTGTGCCGGGACTGAAGATCAGAATCGAGCGCGCCTCCGGAGGCAAATGCGCCCGTTGCTGGAACTACTCGGAGCAGGTTGGGAAGGACGACGTATATCCCGAGGTCTGCGAGCGTTGCCTGGCCGCCTTGCACGAAATTGAATCCGAAGCAGATTAGCCCCGGAAACGGTAGAAATTTGATGCTGCGGCCTTTTTGGCCCTTGCCCAAGGGACCAGAGCACTTATGCGTCCCAATGTAATCTCGGATAAACTAGTAGTTATGGCGGATGAATCCTCCCATGCCGTGGATGCCCCCGCGATGCCCGGATGGCTGGCCAGACGCGCGCAGTCGATCCGGCGAGTCCTCTACTTGCTGATCGTTTTCCTGATTTTTGCAGCCGACCAGATGACAAAAAGCTTCGTGGAGCGTACCATTCCCCACGGCGTGGCGGTCCCGGTAATCCCTGGATTTTTCGATCTGATTCATACGGAAAACAGCGGCATCGCCTTCAGCCTGTTTGCTGGCGCTCCCGATTCCTGGAAGATGGTCCTGATGATCGGGGTCTCGATTGCGCTGCTGGTCGCCGTCGTGATTGTTGCTCTGAAGAGCAAGGAAATGAACTGGGGAACCGGCGTGGGTCTGGCGCTTGTGGTGGGCGGCGCGTGCTCGAACCTGCTGGACCGGATCCGCTTTGGCCAGGTGCTTGATTTTCTCGACTTCTATCACCGGAGCTACCACTGGGCCACCTTTAACCTCGCGGACAGCGCCATCGTGGCAGGGGCGGGGCTCCTGCTTCTAGAGATCCTGCTTTCAAAGTAAAAACTGATGCCATGTAACGGGCCTCCAGGCGAGGAGTTGCGGGAGTTTGTGGCGGCGGATGAAGACGCCGGGCGCAGACTGGATGTTTTCCTTGCTGAACGCATGGCGGACTGGAGCCGCAGCCAGTTGCAGCAATTGATCCGGTCAGGCCTGGTGAAGATTGATGGACAGCCCGCCTCAAAAGCGGGTGAAAAAGTGGAAGCCGGCGGGCGCATCAGCATTCTGGCAAAGCATGAACCGATCGAGGCCTTTGCTGAAGAATTGCCCCTGACGATTCGGCACGAAGATGAAGACCTTGCGGTGGTGGATAAGGCTGCGGGCATGGCGGTCCACATTGGCGTGGGGACCCGGTCCGGCACCCTGGTGAACGCTCTACTTTTCCATCTGGGCAACGGTCTATCGAGCGTTGCCGGTGAGATGCGGCCGGGGATTGTTCATCGCCTCGACAAGATGACCTCCGGCCTGATCGTGGTGGCAAAGAATGACGCCGCGCATCGCGCGCTGGCAGACCAGTTCCGAGCGCGGACCGTGCATAAGCGCTACCAGACGCTGGTGCACGGGCGCGTGGAGGCGGAGCAGGGGAAAATCGAGGCGCTCATCGGACGAGATCCCGCCAAACGGGCGCGAATGAAGGTGGACGGCATCGCGGCGCGGGACGCCCTCACGCTCTACCGCGTGGCGCGGCGCTTCCATCACTTCACGCTGGTGGATGCTGAACCACGCACCGGCAGGACCCATCAAATCCGCGTCCACTTCGCTTATATTCATCACCCGGTGGTCGGCGATCGCATGTACGGGGCGCCGGCCAAGGCCCGCGTCGGGTCGCAGGACCGGCCCACGCTGGACAGGAACTTCCTGCATGCGGCGCAAATCGAGTTTGTGCATCCCCGAACCGGCGTGCCGATGCGCTTTGCCTCGCCGCTGCCGCCCAGGCTGGCTGCCTTTCTCGACATTCTGGAGCAGCAGGACCGTTGACCTCAAGAGTCTGCAACGATATTTATTCTCACCCTGCTGAAAGCGCGGTAGGATAAGGAAATCTAAAGTTCCTGGGCAATGGGTACACGACATCGAGGAGGAAATGATGAAACGGTTAGTGACGACGACCTTCGGGTTGGCTGTGGCGCTGGCACTTGCGCTGCCTTCATGCGCGGCGAATGGGAGGGACAAAACTGAGATTCAGTTAAACGGAAAGGCGGTTTCCATTGACTACGGGCGTCCTTCGCTTCACGGCAGGACGGTTGGGGACATGCTGTCCAAACTGCAGCCGGGGCAGTTCTGGCGTCTGGGCGCAGACTCTTCCACGACTTTTGAAACCGGCGCGGACCTTGCATTCGGCAACGAGACTGTTCCGGCAGGCACCTACAGCCTGTGGGCCGAGAAAACGCAAGGCAACAAATGGGACCTGGTGTTTAACAAACAACACGGCCAGTGGGGAACCGACCACGATCCAAAACAGGATTTCGTGAAGGTGCCGCTCGAAGAGTCCAAAGCGGATAACTCGGCTGAAATGGTCACCATCAAACTGAGCCAGATGGGCGAGGGCGGTCACTTTTCCGTTCAGTGGGGGGACCTGATGCTGGCAACACACTTTCAAGCCAAGTAGGCTGATGTCCTGCATTTTCCAAGCGGCTGTGGCGCCGCCATCCCGACGACACCGCCGAGCATGCGGCGCCAAGGCTAACCGTTCTGACTTTTCCAAAACCCGCCTGATTGTTGCTCACCCAAGCTGGTTGCAACGGCCCGGTCTGGTGGCAGGAATAGTGCATTCCGGAGCCCCTCTGGGAGCAAAAGCCGCAACCACGGCCGTCATTAATGACGGCTGGCTGAAACGGCCTCCGAGCCTTCGCCTTTGGGGGCGTAGTAGCCGGGGCGTGTTCTGACGGTGTAATGTTTGCTGTCGTGATGGTCGGTGAGTTCGATCTGCACCCTGCGGAAGCTGCCGTCTTTTTTGGCATTCGTCGGGTAGTATCCCAGGGTGTACTGGTTGCGGATATCGCGCGCGATGCTGACGCAGATGGGCTGAACCTGATCGAGGGACTTGGGGAAGTATGCTTTTCCGCCAGTGGCCTCTGCAAGTTCTTTCAACACCTTCTCGGCCCTCTTGTCGCCGCTGCCGTGGACCTTAAACAGCCCCCCGGCGCGTTCCTCGCCCAGCAACCCGATGCAGTAGATCACCGCATTTGACTGCTGGGCCTGCCTCAGCAGGTCCGGGAAAGAATAACGACTGGCGTTATCTTCGCCGTCGGAGATGACCAGAATGGCCTTCTTGTCGCGATTGCCAAGCTTCAGATGGTCAATCGACGCAGAAACGGCATCATAAAGGGCTGTGCCGCCACGCGAATCGATCTTGGCCAGTGCCGCTTGCAGCTCTCCCATGTTGCTGGCAAAATTGCCGGGCGTGTCCAGGTAATATTCATCGTTGAAATTCACCACGAACACCTGGTCATCGGGATTGGAGGTTTTCACAAAAGTCACCGCCGCTTCATTGACCGCTGGCCGCTTGTCGCGCATGCTGCCGCTGTCATCGATGTCAATTCCCACAGTCACGGGGATGTCGGCGTGGCTGAAAACCGACAGCTTCTGCTGGACGCCATCCTCAAGCACCCGAAAATCATTTTCGGCGAGGTCGTTGACCATCCGTCCCTGTTTGTCAACCACCGTGGCATGAAGGACCACCAGGTTCACATTCACATTGATCTTGTACTGGTCACTCTTCTTCTGGGATTCGGGTGCAGTCGATTCGGGGGCCGTCAGGTCCTGCGCGGTCAAGGTTGCGCAGAAAAGCGCGGCGGCAAGGACGCTAAGGAAAATCTGTCTGGCAGGTTGCAAAAGCGAGGCTGATCTCCTACTGGGTTGGGGCATAGTAACCAGTGCGGGCATAAACCTGGAGAGGGGGAAGCCCGCGCGGCGGATTAAGCTTAACCTTGATCCGGCGCCAATGCCCGTCCCGCACGAGATTTGAGGGTTTGTATCCGATGACATATTGGTTCCGTAATTGGATTGAGATTTTTTCTGCGATGTCCGGCAGCTCACTGGGGTCTTCAACTGAAAACATCCTACCGCCCGAGACGTTGGCCAATTCGGAAAGGAGAGACGGCCCCGCAGCCTCCTCCGGGCTTCGATCGCGGTCAGCCAATGGCTCAAAAATCCCAATAGCGTAAATCTGGACATCCGCCTCCTTGACGGCGCGCTTAATGTCTCTTTCAGTATATCTGCTGTGATTGTCTCCGCCATCAGAAATTACCAGCAGCGCCTTCCGGCTGGTATCCGTTTTTTTCATGCGGCTCAGGCCAAGGTAGATCGCATCGAGCAGGGAAGTCCGTCCGCCGGCCTTCACAAAAAGCATTCTGTCGAGAATATTTTCATAATTGTCGGTAAACGACGATACCATGTACGGACGGTTGCTGAAGCTGATCAGCATAAACACGTCTTCGGGGTTAGATGTCTTGAAGAACTCCAGGGCTGCCTCTTTGGATTTCTGGATTTTGTCCGACATCGAACCGCTGGTATCAAACACCATCCCGACCGAGATGGGCGCATCTTCCGTGGCAAACGTCAAAATCTTCTGCTCCACCTTGTCATCGTAGATTTCAAAATTACCCTGGCCAAGGCCCGTAACAATTCGATCGAAAGGGTCCGTGACGGTTACCGGAACAACCACCCTGTCAACATTCATCTGGATGGGCGTGGTGTTGATCGGAGGATGCCGAACTTCCACATCCGGGGCCTCGTCCTTGGTGTCGGGATGGTCTGCTGATTTGTTGCCGGAGGCAAAGCAGGGTGGCGCTACCCCAGCAAGCCCCCAACAGGCCAGAAAGAGAACTAAACCAACCCGGAATGCGCGCGTGCTGACGTGTGTCGGCATCCAGGCTCCTTCCTTCTTTTGGCGCAGCCGGCTCAGCCCCTCCGGTTGCTCCTCTGCAGACTCGGCATGACCTGTTTTTATTCTAGCACACCCCTGCGGACGCAATCACCAGCACCCTCGGGATACCCTCAGTCCATGCGGCGGCAGCCACCCCGATTTGCCGTTGACAACGTTGTCGCGCTGAACTGATAATGGGCAGTACACTGTCCTGCCATGCAGCGAGAATACGTAGGAACTGAATTAACCAGGCTCCGTCGTCCGGGCATTAAGTATTCCATGTATTTCAGTCGATACTAAAAGGAGAACCATGGGCGTCAAGTATATTTTTGTGACCGGAGGAGTAGTGAGTTCGCTGGGCAAGGGCCTTGCCGCGGCCTCGATCGGGTGCCTGCTGGAGGCGCGAGGTCTCAAGGTGAACCTGCTCAAGTTTGATCCCTACCTGAACGTCGATCCGGGGACCATGAGCCCTTTTCAGCACGGCGAGGTGTACGTGACCGACGACGGGGCCGAAACGGACCTCGACCTGGGCCATTACGAACGCTTTACCCATGCCCGCATGCGGCGCGAAAACAACTGTACGGCGGGTCGGATTTACGAAACCATCATCACCAAGGAGCGGCGCGGCGATTATCTGGGAAAGACCGTGCAGGTGATTCCGCACGTTACGGATGAAATCAAGGCCGCCATCCGGAAAGTTGGCTCCGAAGTGGACGTGGCCATCGTGGAGATTGGCGGCACGGTGGGTGACATTGAATCGCTGCCGTTCCTCGAGGCCATCCGCCAGATGCGGCAGGAGCAGGGCCGTGAAAACGTGGTCTTTATTCACGTCACTCTGGTCCCCTACATCAATGCTTCCGGTGAGCTGAAAACCAAACCGACACAGCATTCGGTGAAGGACCTGAGGGAGATCGGCATCCAGCCGGACATCCTGCTTTGCCGTACAGACCGCTTTCTGCCGGCGGAGATCAAGTCGAAAATTGCTCTCTTCTGCAGCGTCCAGAAAGACTCGGTCATAACCGCCAAGGACGTGAACAACATTTACGAGGTGCCGCTGGTGCTGGCGGCCGAAGGTTTGGATACTCAGATTGCGAAGTGCCTGGGCATTGATCTCGGCGAGTGCAACCTAAAGCCGTGGGCCGACCTCGTCGAACGCCAGCGCGGCCTCCGGGACGAGGTCTCGATTGCGATTGTCGGCAAGTACGTAGAGTATCAGGAATCCTACAAGAGCCTGAACGAGGCGCTCGTACACGGTGGGCTGGCCAACAAGGTACGCGTCAATGTGGTGTGGCTTGAGGCGGAGGGCCTGGAGGGCGAGGACTGGGAGCGCCAGCTCGACGGCTTTGATGGTGTGCTGGTGCCGGGAGGCTTCGGGAAGCGGGGCATTCCCGGCATGCTGCGCGGCATCACCTTTGCGCGCACGCGAAAAGTACCCTTCCTGGGGATCTGCCTCGGGATGCAGTGTGCGGTGATCGAGTACGCGCGTAACGCCTGCGGGCTGCAGGGGGCGGACAGCTCGGAGTTCGATCCTGCCACGCCGCACCGGGTGATCTACAAGCTGCGCGAACTGCGCGGCATCGACGAACTGGGCGGCACCATGCGGCTGGGCGCCTGGACGGCGCGCCTGAAGCCTGACTCTTTTGCGCACCAAGCCTACGGCCAGGTTGAAATCTCAGAACGCCACCGGCACCGCTATGAGTTCAACCGGGAATACGAGGCGACGCTGGTGGCCAATGGGCTCGAAATCACTGGAGAGACCCCGGACGGAACCTACGTGGAAATCGTCGAGATTCGCGATCATCCCTGGTTCCTCGGCTGCCAGTTCCACCCTGAGTTTAAGTCGCGGCCGCTGGAACCGCATCCGTTATTCAAAGCCTTTATCGGAGCGGCGCTGGCCCATCGCGGAGAGCGACCGACAGCGGCAGTTGAAGCGCCATTTCCTGCGGGGCAGTTAATCGAGGAGGGCACCGAGTCTTCGGGCTAGGTGTTTGTCAGCGGCCTTCCACCGGCCCAGGGTCAGACCTCTTATGAGACGCGCGGTTCGCATCGGCAGGCTTTCACTCGGGCAGGCACGTCCCCTTTTCCTGATCGCCGGCCCCTGCGTGATTGAAAGCGAATCGCACGCTTTGATGATGGCCCGGCGCCTCAGCGCCACCGCCCGGCGGCTGGGCATTCCGTATATTTTCAAAGCGTCCTTCGATAAGGCCAACCGGACTTCCGCATCGTCTTACCGCGGGCCGGGTCTCGTCCGCGGGCTTGAGATCCTGGCAGCCATCCGGAAGAAAATTGACGTTCCCGTCCTCACCGACGTTCATGATGTAAGCCAGGTGGCGGCGACGGCCGAGGTCTGCGACGTGCTGCAGATTCCCGCCTTCCTGTGCCGCCAGACCGACCTTCTGGAGGCCGCAGGACGCTCGGGAGCAGCCATCAACATCAAGAAGGGCCAGTTCGTTTCACCGTGGGAAATGCGCAACGCCGTTGAGAAAATCGAGCGCACCGGAAATCACAGAATTGTAATCACCGAACGCGGGACGACTTTCGGTTATAACAATCTGGTGGTTGACATGCGCGCCTTGGCCGTGATGCGCGAGTGGGGCTATCCGGTGGTGCTCGATTGCACGCATGCGCTGCAACTGCCCGGAGGCGAGGGGCGGCAGAGCGGAGGGCAGCCGCAATTTATAGAGACTCTGGCAAGAGCAGGCGTGGCAGCGGGGGCCGACGGCATCTTTATGGAGGTACACGATCGCCCTGACAAGGCACTGTCGGACGGGCCCTCGGCGTTGAAACTCCAGAGTTTTGCGCCGCTTGCCAGAAGGCTTCGGGAGCTTGGAAAATTTGTGCGCCGTTTGCGCTGAGGACTTTCGAGGGGGACGGCACAGATTGGGGACGACTTTGCAACGCCTGAAGCGAACAATCCAGTTTGCTGCGCCCTCGCGCCGTAGGTTATCGAGATGCTGCACCCTGATTGATCAGAGGCCAGGTCCGGTCCGGGCGGCGGGGCCCCGGGACAACCGCCAGAAGCTGAAATAATCAATGGCTATCTCAATCCGACGATTGAAGATTCGGGGCCAGATGCTTATTCTGGTTCTGCCCTTGCTGCTCGCATTGCTCGGGATCGTTGCGCTGTTTTTTTACAACTACCGGCAGCTTGGCCGGGTTATGATTTCAGCCCAAAACAGCGAATTGGCCGCGAGCAGGGCTAATTCGGTGTTGCAGGGCACGAGCCAAATGTCGGAAGGGGCGCGGGGTTATGTCCTGACCGGCCGGCAATCATTTCTGGACGATTATAACTCCGCCTCAGCATCTGTTTTCCAGGACCTTGCGGTGCTCCGGGATCTCGAGGCAGGCGTCCCGCCAATGGTTTCCCGTTCTGAGAATATACGGAAGCGTGTCGAACGTTGGAAGAAGACGTGGGCGGATCCGCTGATCGAAAAGGCGAAGGCCGGGCGCTCCTCCGAGGCCGCGGTTGCCGTCCTCCAGGGCAGCGACGAATTCGCGCGCATCGAGACCGACCTCAAGCAATTTCAGAGCGACAACCAGGCGGCTGCCTCAGACCGCAGAAATCAGGGCAAGCGGATCGTTCATTCGGGACTGGTTTCAGGCGCTGTGCTGCTGGGGGCATTTGTGTTGCTGTTGGCTGTGCTGGTCCACGCGATCAGCCACAATATTTCGAGCCCGGTCATTCAGCTCACCCAGGCCTCAGATCAGCTCCGCCAGGGCGATTTCGATCTCACCTTGCCGCCAGAAACGGACAATGAATTTGGCGTCCTCACCCGCAGCTTTCTGCAGATGTCCCAGGCCCTGCGCCGCGACCGCGAGGAACTCGCCGCCCTCAAGCGTTTCTCGGAAGCTGTCACCGAGTGTACGTCAGAAAGCGAAGTCTATGACCACATCCTCCACGCGCTTCGCGACCGCTTCCATCCCACCCAGGCGATCATCTTCAAACTTCGCCCGGAGGAGGACTTCCTGGAAGTCGTAGCCTCATTGCATCCTTTGCCGAAGGACGTGCACGACTGGCCCGTGATTGAAGGCAAAAATAGCTGCAAGGCGGTCCGGATGGGACGCCCCTTCCGCGTGAACGACGTCACCGTGGAACCGCTCTGCCCCGGCAAATTCGTGTTGCCCGACGAGGGCAGCTATTATTGCGGTCCGCTGATCGCCGGCGGCATTATCATCGGCGCTGTTCGCCTGCAAGGGATAAAAGGATTCTGGACGCCGGAACGGGAAAGCCTTCTGGAAAGCTATCTCAGCACCACCGCTTCGGTACTTTCCAACCTCCAACTGCTCCAGACGATGCGCGAGCAGGCCAATATCGATCCCCTCACAGGGCTTTACAATCGGCGCTTCTGCAAAGATTACGCGGGCAAGCTGATGGCCATGGCCCGGCGCAAGGACACTCCTCTGGGCTTCGTCATTCTTGACCTCGACCACTTCAAGAACATTAACGACATATACGGACACGAAGTGGGTGACCGCATCCTGAAGCAGTTTGCCAAGACGATTACCCAGTCAATGAGGGAAACCAATCTGACGGCGCGCCTGGGCGGGGAGGAGTTTGTCGTGGTTCTTCCCGACACGGGCGCCAAAGCTTGCCAGGTGGTGGCCGAACGCATCCGGAACGCGGTCGCCCACATGAACATGCCTCAGGTGAATGAAAAACCGCTGCCCAATATCACCGTCAGCCTCGGCATCGCCGTCTACCCGGAACACGGCGCCACGCTGGAAGAGATGTTGCAGGCCAGCGATCGGGCCCTCTATGAATCCAAACGCGCTGGCCGCAATCGCGCCACACTCTATGTTGCCGAGATTGAAAAACGCGGAGAGCCTGTTCCTTGAGCCAATCGCCCTGGCTTTTGCGAAATCAAGGTGGCCTGACAGGCAGTGACAATATTCCCGGCTGGGAGGTCAGGCGTTTTGCCCGGATGCGTCCGGCAAGCGGGTCACACGCCCCTTTCCTCGCCGCTGCCGACAGTTGGCTGCCACGGCCCTTCCACCAGGACAGCCTCACCGTTACCGGGCCAGGGAGGCATGGTGACGCCGATGGCCTCGATCGCGTCCTGGCCGGTGCAGCGGAACTGGAACCGTGTTCCGAGCGGAAGTGTCAGGCACACGCCGGGATAGACGTCCACGGTCTCGGCCACGCCGTCCTTTTCCCGCCACATTTCGCCCTGGCCGGCGATGAAGAACCAGATTTCTTCTACAGTGCGGTGCGTAACGGCGCGCGCGGTCTGGCCTGGACCAAGCTCAAAGTGCGCCATCCCGCCGCCCTTCAGCCCCAGCAGGATCCTCACATCAGACCCATCCGGAGCTATCACATCAGGGTCATCCGGAAGTTGTTTCGTTTCAAATTCTGGCATGGTCGTGGCCGCTCCTTGGCGCCTGGGTTTCAGGTTTGGTACAGGCCGCAGATTTGCATTCCGTGTGCGGGATTGTCAAGGGCCGGCGGTCCGGGCGCTAGGCAGGTGCCCATCCCACCTGTGATATCATCCCTGATTTAAGCGGACACCAGGTATGAGCCTTGAAACCGGCAGGAGAGTGCTCGAAATCGAGGCGCGCGCCATCGCTGAACTGATCGGGCGGCTGGACCAGCAGTTCGAGCGCGCGGTGGAAACCATCCTGGCCTGCCGCGGGCGCCTGGTGGTGGCGGGCATGGGCAAATCCGGCCTGATCGGACAGAAGATTTCCGCCACCTTTTCGAGCACCGGAACGCCTTCATTTTTCCTGCACCCTGCCGAAGCGCTCCACGGCGATCTGGGCCGCCTGGTCCCGAACGACGTGCTCATGGCGCTCTCTTACAGCGGCGAGACGGAAGAACTGCTGCGCCTGCTCGATACCGTCAAGCGGCTGGCAATTCCGCTGATTGTACTGACCGGCAAGCCGAGTTCCACGCTCGCTCAGTCAAGCGACGTAGTGATCGACGTGAGTATCAGCGAAGAAGCCTGCCCGCTGGGACTCGCTCCCACTGCCTCGACGACGGCCATGCTGGCAGTTGGCGACGCGCTGGCCATGGCGTTGCTGGAAAAGCGCGGTTTTAAGGAAGAGGATTACGCGGCGCTCCACCCGGGCGGGGGCCTGGGAGTGCGGCTGCGGCGCGTCGAGAGCGTGATGCACACGGGCGAAGAAATTCCGCGCGTGCAGCCGGAGACCGCACTGCCAGACGTGATTTACGAGATCAGCAAGAAGAAACTTGGCCACACGGTCGTGGTGGACGATAAAGGGCGGCTGGCTGGCGTGATTTCTGACGGAGACCTGCGGCGCTTCTTCCAGCGCGAGGGAGGCCGCGCGCTCGAGTGTTCGGCCTCGGACGTGATGACTCGAACGCCGGTGACGATCGGGCGCAAGGAGCTGGCCACCCGCGCCTTGAACCTGATGGAAAGCCGCCGCATCACTTCGCTGATGGTGGTTGGCGCAGAAGGCCGCCTCGAGGGTGTGGTCCATATTCACGACCTCTGGCGGACCGAAATGTTTTGAACACGCTCCCCAGTCAAGTTTGGGAATACGTCGAGGAGGGATATGCCGCTATCCAATCAGCAGGTCCGTCAGCGCGCGCGCAAGATCAAGCTATTGCTGCTCGACGTTGACGGCGTTATGACCGACGGCCGCATCTACTACGTGCCGCGGCCCGCAGGCGGAATGTTTGAAACCAAGACGTTCCATTCCCGCGACGGCATCGGCATCCGATACGCGCGTGAAGCCGGACTCAAGATCGGCATCATCAGCGGCCGCGGCTCGGAGACCGTGCGTTACCGCGCGGCAGAGCTGAAGCTGGATTTTGTGGAAGAAAATGTTCTCGAGAAGATCCCGCCTTATGAGCGGATTCTGAAGGCTGCTGGAGTGAATGATGATGAAGTCTGCTATGTGGGGGACGACCTGGTTGACCTTCCCATCTTGAAGCGCGTGGGGTTTGCGGTGTGCGTCCAGGACGGCCACTCGCTGCTTCGCCGGCACGTCCATTACGTGACGAAAGCTCCGGGTGGGCTGGGGGCTATCCGAGAGACCATCGAGATCATCCTGGAGGCGCAGGGCAGGTGGAAGGCCGTGGTGGACGGCTACTTGAACGCCGCTGAACATTAGCGCACAAGGAAACTTTGCGGCGTTCTAAACCAGCGCCACGGCCCGGATGGGCGAGCCGGACCCCTGCCGGATTTTCAGCGGCAGCGCCAGAAACAGAAAGAAATCGGGAAGCTCGTCAAGGCGCGTCAGGTTCTCGATGATCAGAACGTCCTTTTCGAGCAGCACGGGATGGACAGGATGATGGTCAAGCGCCGCCGGCGGATCCGGCGAAAGGGAATCGACACCTACCGCCGCCACGGATTTGCTGACGAGGTAGTCCGCTGCTTCCATGCTGACGCCCGGCCAATCATTCAGATATCGCCGATGGTCCGGCGCCAGTCCCCAGTGTTCTGACCATCCAAAATTGAACACGACAATGTCGCCGGCCTCGATGGCCCCGTGTTCCGCTTCCCAATGTTGAATGGACTGTGCTGAGACGTAATCGCCTTCCTTCAAGCCGCGGCAGTCGAGGCGCACGCCACGCCCAATGAGATGGCCAGGCCCAATCTGGTCGATGGTTTTGTGCCCTTCAGCATTTTTATCAGCCACAAAATGCACCGGGGCGTCAACGTGCGTCCCGTTATGCTCATGCATCAGCACCTGGTAGCTGAGCGACCGCCCTCCAAGCTGGTAAGATCCCCACAGGTTGTGAAAGAACTTTGAGTGGGTGGGGAAGTTCGGCATACGCTCTTCGAGTGTCTGGCTCAGGTCAACCAGGCGGGCGCGGCGCAGGCTGGAGATTAAGGTTGACAATTCCATAAACGGAATCCTTTCAGATAATATGTTTCAGGATTCCGACAAGCTTCTTAGCATCCTGCACATTCCCGTTCTTTCCCCTGAGATAGAGAAACTTTAACCGTTCCTGGACCGCAGCATGGATGTCGTCTAAGTGACCCACCGGATCGCGGAGCCAGTCATTCTCCCACTGCTGCTGAACCACGGCAGCCTCCTTTGAGCGGTCCAGCGACACCTGGGCGATGGTGGTCGATCCCTCCTGCTCGAATACGTGCCGGACATTCGGCGGCGACATGATAATCAGCTCCCGGAGCAAGGACGGCTGTGGCTTGGTGCGTCCCGACTCCCAACGGAAGATGGTGGACTGCTTCACTCCAAGCCGAATAGCGAAATCGGTTTGGGAAAGGCCATGGTAGACCCGCACCTGTCGAATAGCGCCCTTCAAGTCGTCTCCAGATACAGGCCGGCGTCGGGATAATGGCTGTCTTTTCATGCTCTTGATCGACCCCCTTTATAAAAATACTTGACAAAGTTATCCAGTTCCGCGCGATGAATCAGAGATGGTTGCCGAGGTCCCGGGGACGAAAGATCCTGGCGGCAAATTTCGCCACAGTTTCGCGCGGGCAGAAACGCTGGACGAAAAGCATGGACTTGTTCAGGAGGCGCGGGACCACCAGCCCGCCGCCACGGTCGAGCGCCCGGAGCGCTTCGTCAACCACTTCTGCCGGGTCCTGCATGCCGCCGGGCATATCGCGGACTCCGTAATTGCCGGCTTCAAAAAAATTGGTTCGAGTGCTGCCGGGGCAAAGCGTCACCACCCGGACGCCGTGCGCGCGCACCTCTTCAGCAAGCCCCATCGAGAAACTTGTCACGAAAGCCTTGGTGGCGGCGTATGTGGTGGTGTAGGCCGCAGCCTGGAAGCTTATCGTCGAAGACACGTTGATGATTGCCCCTTCGCCGCGCGCAACCATGGCCGGCAGCAGCAGGTAGGTGAGCTCGGCGAGCGCATTGACATTCAGCCGCACCATCGCTATTTGCCGGTCGAGCGGCAGCTTCCAGAACTCTCCTCGCGCTCCGAATGCTGCGTTGTTCACCAGCAGGTCGACGTCAAGATTTTTTTCCTTGAGGATCGAGATAAGCTGCGGAGCCGCATCACGCGAACTGAGGTCTGCCGGAATGACCTCGGCCTGAATCGAGCGCTGGCGAACCAGGTCGGCGGCCAATTGGCTCAGCTTGCCTTCCGAGCGTGCGGTGAGTACCAGGTTGTGACCGCGCCCGGCCAATGCGCGGGCAAAGCATTCTCCAATGCCGCTGGAGGCCCCGGTAATGAGTGCATAACTAACGGTCGCCATGGCTCCTTAAGCGCGCTGCACGTTTCTTGTCCCGTGCTGGGGCTGGCCTTTTGCCGCCGGCCCGCGGCAGGCTGACATAATCCGGGTTGCGGTGGCGAGCGCCGGCGGCCATCAGCTTTTCGGCCTCGGCCCGGGTTGCAATGCCGCCGCGCGCTCCAACCCGCGTGCAGTTCAATCCGGCCATGGCGTTCGAAAAGTCCAGGGTCCGCTCGATGTCCCAACCTTCGAGCAACCCGTAGGCAAAAGCCCCGTGAAAAATGTCCCCCGCTCCCGTGGTGTCCACGGTCTCCACGACAAAGCCCGGCGAATAATGGAACTTGTTGTGGCTGTACACCAGCGCGCCATCGCGGCCCAGCGTCATTCCCGGGGCCCGGATCTTGTATTCCCGTGCCATGTACTCCAGCACCAGAAACGGGTCGTTCCGCCCGGTCACGGCAGGCAGAAAATTAGCGGAGGCAATCAGGTAGTCGATAAGGGGAAAAATCTGCTCCACATCTTTGTAAACCGTATCGAGGTCTGCGACGACAGGCAACCCCGCCTTGCGCGCCCATCTGGCCGCCTGGGTGCAGGCAGCGGAGTCGCATCCGTCAATGTGCAGGATTTTGGCCGTGGTGATTGACTCCGGCTTCAATTCGCGCGGCGCAATGGCCAGGCGCTTGTCGCGGTCCCAGAAAACTGTCCGTTCGCCAGTCGCTTGGTCAACGATGATTAGCCCGAATTGGGTGTCCGCGCCGGGTGTGACCTCCGTATACTGGACATCCAGGCCTTCGTCCCGCAGGCTTTGCAGTTGGAAGCGGCCGGCCTCGTCGTCGCCAACCTTTCCGATGTACCGGGCTTGCAGGCCCAGTCGCTGGCAAGTGACGAGCGCGGTGGCCACCTGGCCTCCCGCCTGTCGTGACAGAGAGACAACGCGTTCTTTTCCACCCAGCGGCGGAAATTCCCGGACCATCAGGACCGTGTCCGTGGCATTCAGGCCGAGACCCACAACGTCCGTTGCTTTTGGCGGCATCTGGTTTCTCCCCGAAGACGAGAGCCTTGGATGCTATCGCCGATGGTCGCACCCTTGCAATAAAATTTTGCCGAAGGGTCCGTGGCGGGGCTAAGAGGAGTTCCGTTCCTTTCGGACCTCGATGCGGGGGCCGTCCCAGGCCGATTAGGAATTCGAGTTCACCCGGGCTTGTGGTATCTTGGAAGGTTGCCGGCAGTGGCCGGGAAGTGGCCGGGAAGTGGCCGGCGTCCCACGCAGGGTAGCAAGGCGGGCGAAAAAACGGAATTTGTCGGAGGAGCGATCATGGACAAGGTGAGGGTGGGGATTATCGGGTCGGCTTTCGTTTCAAACCTTCATGCAGAAGCTTTCCAGGAGGTGAAGGAGGCCCAGCTTGTCGCTGCGTGCTCTTCCAACAAGAAACGCGTTGAGGAGTTTGCCAGCAAGTGGAAGATACCGGTGGCAATGACGGATTACCGAAAGCTTGTGGAGCGGAAAGACGTGGACGTGGTGGTGGTAGGGGTTCCCAACGATTTGCACCGGAGAATCGTTGTTGCTGCCGCGGAAGCCGGCAAGGACGTCATCCTGGAGAAGCCAATCGCCCACACTCTGGAAGATGCCGACGCCATGATTGCCGCCTGCAAGAAGCACAAGGTCAAGCTCATGTATGCAGAAACCATCTGCTTTTCGCCCAAGTATGTTCGCGCCAAGCACCTGGTGGATGAGAAGGCCATCGGCGAGCTTTACATGGCCAAGCAAAGTGAAAAGCACTCCGGGCCGCACTCCGACTGGTTTTATGATGTCGAGCGGTCAGGCGGCGGGGCGCTGATGGACATGGGATGCCACGGCATCGAATGGACCCGCTGGGTTTATGGCAAGCCAAAGGTCAAAAGCGTTACCGCCCACTGCCAGCTCGTTTATCACAAAGGAAGAACGAAAGGCGATGACAATTCCATCGTGATCGTTGAATTCGAAAACGGCGGCATCTCCGTGGTCGAAGATAGCTGGGCGCGCCAGGGGGGCATGGATGACCGTGCCGACCTTTACGGGACCGAGGGCGTTGTCCATTGCGACCTGCTCCGTGGGAGTTCCATGGAGACCTATAGCAAGCGCGGCTACGGCTATGCAGTGGAAAAGGCCGGCGAAACCAAAGGCTGGACTTTCACCGTGTTTGAGGAAGCCTTCCTTTACGGCTTTCCGCACGAGATGCGGCACTTCACACGCGCTGTGCTGGGTGAAGAGAAACCGATGGAAACCGGCGAGGACGGTCGCGCGACGCTGGAGATTATCTATGCTGCATACGAATCGGCAGCCACCGGCAAGCGCATCACCTGGCCTTATAAGCCAAAAAATCCTGGTCAGGTGCCTGTAACCCCATGGCTTAACCGGGAACGCTGAAACGGCTCCGGAGCCGGGTCGCGAGCACGGCCTGAAATCAGATTCTCTCATTGCAGCGATGGCAGTGCGCTAACGCCGCGCGCGGAACCAGGGAGTGTGGGGATAGTGTGCAAAGCGCAAAACGCTTTTGACAGTCGAAAGCAAAACGTAGTAAAAAGAAACCTACCGTAATACGGGTAACTTGCAGTCGGCTAGTTGCTGCATAGCTCCCAAACCAAACGTATTCCGTTCGAATTGTATGTCGTTATCAGGCTTGAAGGAGGCAGTGGAGTGAGTGAAATTTTAGAGGGCCGAGGGCATCGGAGTTACGCAGAGATCATGTCAGAGCCCAGTGTCTGGGCTGCCACTTTGCAGGAACTTGAAGAGCACGGCCGATATGAGGAAGCCCTGAAGCCGCTGAAGAAGGCTGATGAGTGGGTTTTTGTCGGCTGCGGGTCGAGTTACTATGTGGCGCAAGCGGCCGCCTGGAGCTGGACCGCCATTACAGGCCAGCGGTCAAAGGCCGTGCCGGCTTCTGAACTTCTGCTCTATCCCGACCAGGTTCTGGGAAGTGGCAAGTGTCAGCCCGTCCTGATATCACGCTCGGGACACACTACCGAGATGCTGATGGCGGCCGATTCCCTCGAGAACGAACGCGACATCCGGACCCTGGCAGTCAGCTGTGCGACGGGGAAGGAACTTGAAAAGCGGGTGACCTCTGCTTTGCTGCTTCCTGCGGCGGATGAACGGAGCACGGTGATGACCCGTTCGTTCAGCACCATGCTGCTGGGCCTGCAGGCGCTGGCGGGCTGGGTCGGCCGTGACAATGATTTTCTGGAGGCGCTCAAGCAGATGCCGGGGCAGGCGCAACGGGCACTGAAGCGATTGCAGCCGTGCATTGAAAAGTTTGCCAGCTCCAACGAATTTGCGGATTACGTTTTTATGGGACAGGGGCCGTTCTTCGGGATCGCATCGGAGGGGCAGTTGAAGGTGACAGAGATGTCCTGCTCTTACGCGCAAGTTTTTCATACCCTGGAATTCCGCCACGGCCCGAAGTCGATTGTGAGCCCGCAAACTCTGCTGACGTTTTTCCTGGCGGAAAGCACGGGAGCTTCCGAGCAGGAAGTGCTGGAAGAGATGAAGGAATTGGGTGGCAGCACGCTCGTCATTACGAACCGTGCGAATGACAAGGTTCGCCGGGCAGCGGACGTGCTGATCGAACTGGAACTGGACGTCCCTGAAGTAGCGCGCCTGGCCCCGCATATTCTGCCCGCTCAGTTGATGGGGCTGTACCTGGGGCTGAAGCGAGGCTTTGATCCTGACGAGCCAAGGCATTTGAGCCGCGTGGTCGTACTGAAGGGGAAGGCCGAATAGGACTCAGGATGGCGCAATTCGACGTGACGGTTGTCGGGGAGCTGAACCTCGACCTGATTCTTTATGGTTTGCCGGACGAACTGGAGCCGGAAAAGGAACTTCTGGCGGACAATCTGGCCCTGACCTTGGGAAGTTCGTCGGCTATCTTTGCCCATAACCTGGCGGTGATCGGCAACAGGGTCGGTTTTATTTCGCGCATCGGGACTGACCCGCTGGGCAAAATCGCTCTGGAGCGGCTTGCCTCCGGCGGCGTGGATGTGAGCCGGGTGCGAAGTGTGGCCGGAGCAACCAAGACAGGGCTGACCGTCATCGTCACGGGTTCATGCAGCCGGCGAATTCTGACGTATCCCGGCGCAATGTTTGAGATGGGATACGACGACCTTGACCTTGATTACCTGCGTTCCGGAAAACATTTCCATCTTTCTTCGTTTTACCTTCACCGGGCGCTGCGCCCGCGCATCCCGGAATTGTTTGAACAGATGAAGCGTTCTGGGCTCAGTACCTCGCTCGATACAAACGACGACCCCGACGACCGCTGGGACGGTCTCGATGAAGTTTTGCCACACGTGGACGTTTTGTTTGTGAATGAACGCGAGGCCGGGAGGATTACAGGCCAAGAGAACCTGAGAGCAGCGGTGGAGAGACTGGCCGGCCAGGTGCAGGTGGTTGCCATCAAGCGGGGGGCACAAGGCGCACGGGTGCGGCGCGGCGGGGAGGAATGGACGCACCCCGGG
Organism: Terriglobia bacterium; assembly: GCA_035712365.1. Taxonomy (NCBI): domain Bacteria; kingdom Pseudomonadati; phylum Acidobacteriota; class Terriglobia; species Terriglobia bacterium. The sequence continues at coordinate 96,888 of DASTAW010000008.1, read as the reverse complement.
TATTCCGTAAACGCCGTTGACCCTGTGGGCGCTGGCGACAGTTTTGATGCGGGTTTCCTGGACCAGTACGTTCGCGGCGCCGAGCTGCAGGCTTGCCTGGCCGGCGGCAATCTTGCGGGCGCATTTTCAACCACGCAGCCGGGCGGCACGGAGGCATTCCGCGAACCGGCGACATGGCGGCAATTTCTAGAAGAGCACAGGAACGAGGCGGCAGCATGAGAATCGATTTCCACACGCACCCGGTACTGATTCAGGAGATGGCGGACAAGTACCCCAATTATACCCGGATGGCCCGGGACATTTTCCAGATCGGCAACAATTTCCAACCGCTCGAGACCTTCTACTTGCAGATGGACGTGGCCGGCATTGACCGCGCGGTGTTGCTGCCGATCGATTGTGCCCGGGCGCGGGGCGACGCGGTCAGCTCCAACGAGCAGGTGGCGGAACTGTGTTCCACGAGCGACCGCTTTATCGGTTTTGCCAGCGTGGACCCGCTGAAGACGGGCGCGGCAAAGGAACTGGAACACGCGGTCAAACAGTTGGGCATGAAGGGCCTGAAACTCGACGCGGCTCTTCAAGATTTTGAACTCCGTGACAGCAAGGTTTACGAGCTTTACGAAGTGGCGGCGGGATTAAATATTCCCGTGCTGGTACACACCGGTATGAGTTGGGCGCCCGCCACGCTGATTGAGCGCGGCCATCCCATGCTGTTGGAGGAGGCCATTGTGCGCTTCAAAATGCTCAATTTTGTGCTGGCGCACTGGGGCTGGCCGTGGGTGTGGGAAGCCACCGCCTTGGCGTTGAAGTATCCCAACGTTTATCTGGACACATCGTGTCTCTACTACGACGGGCCAAAAGAGTTCTACCAGTTTGTTTTCTCAAAGCAGATCCCGACCACGGTGCTGGAGCGCAGCCTGCGCAACCGGATGGTGTTTGGCTCGAATTACCCGCGGGTTGAAATCAAGAATATGGTACACGCGTTCGGGACGCTGGCGCTGACGGAGGGCTGTCTGAAAAAAGTTTTTGAGGAGAACCCCGGCCGGTTGCTGGGTCTCAACTGAGGACGGGAAATAAGGCGGGTAAAGCCCATGATTATCAAGCTTGAAAAGATTAAGGTGCAGTCGCGCAAGTCCGAAGAGGCCATCAACATCACGCCAAAGGTGGAAGAAGTCGTCCAGCAGAGCGGCGTGAAGCAGGGGCTGGTGAATGTGATGACCTCGCATACTTCTTCAGGACTGCTGGTGACGGAAGGCATTCCGTGCCTGGAAGAAGACATCCTGACGCACTTCAGCCGGCTCTTTCCTGAGGATGAGAACTACCATCACCGCCGTTATCTCGACTACGATGGGCGCCTGGGCTTTAACGCCGAAACCCACCTGAAGAGCATTCTGGGAGGCATCAGTTGTTCGTTTCCCATCGAGGATGGCAGGATGGTGCGCGGCTCGCGCCAAACCATCTATTTCATGGAATACGACGGGCCTTTGCTTCGCACATACATGGTCCAGGTGTTGGGCGAGTGATGCTTGACATGGACGACGCCAACGGCCAGGGACCGGAGGAAAGGATTGATGTTGCTTGCGGATTGTGATACTCATTCATGGGTCGGTCGAAATCATTCGTAATTTAACGAAACCGGGGTCTGCGGCGAATTGAAAAAATCTATAGGCGACAACGAAATTCCAAAGGGCTGGAGTTTCGAGCAGGGGCTGGAGTTAGTCAAGAAGGCCGGATACGACGGGATCGAGCTTTGGCTCGGCGATGTTCCGTGGTTCCAGATGAGCACCACCGACGCTGAAGTGCGCGAGCTTCGGCGCAAGGTTGAAAACGCCGGACTGGTGGTTTCCAACGTTTCAACCGGCCTCCACTGGAAATACTCGCTCTCTGCGCGCGACACGAAGCTGCGCGAAGAAGGTATTCGAATTGTGAGGCGCCAGATCGAGACGTCGCAGATCCTCGGCACGGATGCCATCCTGGTGGTGGCGGGACTGGTGACGGAAGAGATTCCCTACGATGAAGTCTACAACCGGTCGGTCGAGGCCATTAAGACGGTTGCGCCAGATGCGGCCCGCGCCAACGTCAAAATCGGCTGCGAGAATTGCAACTCCGAGCAGCGCTTCCTGATGGGCCCACGCGAGTTTCTCCTGTTTCTCAAGGACATCAACGAGCCTTCGGTAGGCATCCATCTGGACGTAGGCAACATTCATGACGATGGCTTTGCGGAGCAGTGGATTGAAATGATGGGGCCGCGCATCACGCGGATCCATCTAAAAGACGTCATGAAACAGCGCGGCCGTTGCGGCCACGACAGCGTTTACACCAACATTTTCCTTGGCGACAACAACTGGAAGGCCATCCGCGCCGCCATCAACAAGGTGGGGTACGATGGGTGGCTGGTGGCAGAAATGGAACGGCGATACCACTACGCGGAAGACCAGCAGTTTTATGACACCGCAGCGGCCATTGACCGCCTGATTGCCAACAGGGTTTAGAATGCCCATTTCGCGACGCGAATTTCTGGGACTTGCGGCGGGCGCTTCCGCGGCTGGAGTGGCCGGCGCTGCGGGGCTGGGTAGCCTTCTCTCTGAGGGTGCGCGACGGCCCTCCCGGTGCGTTGTGGTTGATCCTGGGCCGGCCTGTCCGTTGCGTGAGTCGCCTGCAGGTTATGCAGCAGCGCTCTCCGGATTGAGCATTTCCTGGCGCCAGAGTTTCATTGACGCGCTCGCGCCTGCGCACATGATGTTCGTGCCAGCCGCTGTTTCTACAGAATCGGCGGCCATAAGCAAGCTGAAAAATTATCTCGAGAGCGGGTCGGTCGTCGTGTATGAAACCGGGGCGGCATTCCTGGAGCCGGAAGAATTTGAGATTCATAAGCGTGTTATAAGGTCAGTGTTCGGAGTGGGCCTTCATGATCCCGTCCGGTTATGGGATTCCGCAGACTCGTTCAAACAAGCACCCTACGTTGATTACCACTGGCCCGTTGTAACAAAGGTTCGTGATTTCAGCCGGGTTGTTCCCGTCCGCGACGGCTACGGTGAGACGATTGCCCGGTTCCAGAAATTACCGGTTGCCGTCCAACGCCGGATCGGGAAAGGAACGCTGGTCTTTCTGGGTTCGCCGTTGGGACCGCATCTGCTCTCTGCTGACAGAGAGGCCGTGGGTTTGCTGGGCGCGTTCTGCTCTTCCTGTTGAGCAGCGTTGCGGCGTCGTTTCGCGAAAGGCTGGCGGGCGCGTAAATCAAATGATGGTTTGTCTGACCGCTGCCTCAATCACAGGCATGGCCTGGCAGACTGTGATGCATTGACAATCAGAGCGGCGCAGCTAGAGCGCTGATAAAAGGCTTTGATCAGCAGTTAATAGACTCATCCTTACAGGGAGGCCTGAATGGCCAAAGTTTACGACGTTGTAGTTGTGGGATCCGGCGCTGCCGGCGGCATGGCGGCCACCGAATTGTGCCTGAAGGGGCTGAAGGTCCTCATGCTGGAGCGCGGGCCGAAGTTCAATATTGCGACCGATTTCGAGCATCACCGCAAGCCCTATAACTTTCCCTTCCGGGGCCGCGTCCGGCCGTCAGAGCGGGCGATGTATAACTACACGGCCGACGAGTGGAACAAAAAGCACTTTGTAAATGAGCTTGAAAACCCCTATACGGGTAAGAAGTTTGTGTGGGTGCGGGCTCAAGCCGTCGGCGGCAAGACCCTCCACTGGGGGCTCGTTTCGCTGCGCTTCAGCCCGCAGGACTTCAAGGCCGCCAGCCACGACGGCGCCGGCTCGGACTGGCCCATCTCCTACGAAGACGTTGAACCCTACTACAGCAAGGTGGAGGACTGGATCGGGGTTTGCGGCCATACGGACCATCTGGAGAACAATCCCGACAGCCATTTTCTTCCCCCCATTCCCCTGACCTGCGCGGAAAACATTTTCAGGGGGCAGATTGAGAGCAAGTTTGCGGGCCGCCCGGTGATTCAGGGCCGCTCGGCCACGGTGACCAAGCCGGGCTTCCACGGTCGCGTTCCGTGCCATTGGTGCGGGCACTGCGGGCGGGTTTGCAACGTCGCTGCCTCGTTCAGTTCGGCGGGCGTGCTGCTGCCGATTGCCGAAAAGACAGGCAACCTGACCACGCGCACCAACGCCGTGGTCTGGAGGGTGACAACCGACAGCGAGAATCGCGCCAAGAGCGTAGTTTTTATCGACCGCATCACGCGCCAGGTGGAAGAGGTTTACGGCAAGGTGATCGTGCTGGGCGCGGGAACACTCGACAGCACGCGCATCCTGCTGAACTCCAGGAACGACGATCATCCGGACGGCCTGGGCAATTCCAGCGGCGTGCTGGGCAAATATTTCTGCGAACAGATCATGGCCGGCAGCATCTCTGGAATCATTCCGAGGTTGAAAGGGAACACCAACCGCGGTGGCGACGCACACCCGGAAGGCGGAGGCATTTACATCCCGCGCTTCCGCAACCTGAAAGAGAAGTCAAAGGACTTTGTGCGCGGGTACGGGTATGAGGGCGGCGGTGGAAGCAGCGAGTTTCCCGGCTTTGCCAACAAAATTCCTGGTTTCGGCGCCGAGTTCAAAGAAGAAGTGAAAAAATATTACGCGACGGTAATCAGCATCGGCTCGTTCGGTGAAGTGGTGCCAAGGGCCGAAAACCACGTGGAGATTGATCCCGCCGTGCGTGACGCCTGGGGCATTCCCGTCCTGAAGTTCGAAGTGGAGTGGGGGCCGAACGAACTGGCCATGGGTCGTGATGCTAATGACGCGCAGCGGGAGATGTTTGAAAAGGCGGGGATTGAGATCATCGGTGAGAGGACCACGCCTCTGCCGCCAGGATGGAGCATCCATTCGGCCGGAACGGCAAGAATGGGAGACGATCCGAAAACATCGTACCTGACCAAATTCAACCAGTCGCATGACATCAAGAACCTTTTTGTGGCGGACGCTTCGTGCTTTGTGAATTCCACGGAGAAGAATCCGACGCTCACCATTCTCGCGCTCTCCCTGCGGACCGCCGACTACATTGCCGAAAAGATGCGCACCGGAGACCTCAGCTAGGGGCGCCGGGTTAATCCAGGAAAACGAGGAGCACCGTCATGACAAAGCAAAACAAAGAGGAAACCAATCAGGGACGTCGCGGCGTGCTGAAAACTCTGGTGATGGGCGCCGGAGGCCTGACGACGCTGCCGATTCTCGGGCAGGCGCAGCCGGCTCGCACCGCCATGTCCGGCATGCCCGGGATGGATATGTCACCGGATGACGTGGACGCTATCGCACAGACCGGCGCAAACTGGAAGCCGCAGTTCTTTGACGCCCACCAGAACGAAACGCTGATCGCCCTGAGCGATCTGATTATCCCGACGACGGATACGCCCGGGGCCAAAGCGGCGCTGGTGAATCGCTACTTGGACTTGAGATACAACGAAGAGAGTTCGAAAAATCAGCAGGAAATTATTCAGGCGCTGGCATGGTTCGATGGCCGCAGCCTGGCGCTCCACAACAAGCCGTTTATCAGCCTCACTGAAGCCGAACAGACTGAATTGCTGAAGCCCCTTGCCGACCCTTCGAAAGCGCAACCGGAAGATGCGGCCGGTGTGGAAGCTTTCAGCTTTATTAAAGGATTGACGATCTTCGGATACTACTCGTCAAAAATCGGCCTCGACCAGGAATTGCAGTACCAGGGAGATACTTACAACACGTCGTTCCCGGGGGCGTGCACCCATCCGGAACATCAGTCCTGATTCCACGGTTCATTGCCACCGGTGATTGTCCACACTGTCAGCCTATTCTCTTGTATTCCTCTCAACTCGGGCTGAGGCGGGCGATCTGCGCAGTCATAATCCCAATTCAGGGCAGGGTGCCACATGAAAAATCCGGCAGCGAAGCTTCACCTTTTCGGTTGTCTCGCTCTGTTTTTATTCTTCGTGGTCGTATTTGCAATGCCAGGCTCAGCATCCGCAGCGGTTTCGCTCCACAATTCGCAGTTGACCATCATCATCAACCCGGCTAACGGATCATATGCAATCAGCGCCAACCATTTGCAGGCCCCCGTACTTGAAGCAAGTGTTGGCGCAGAGATCAATCATCGCTGGGTACGTTCGAGCGACTATCCGCACCATCAGACGGCCCAAAACACTTTCGAGGATGGCCTGGGCTCGGGAGAGCAGGCCACGATTACCTTCAGCGGTCTCAGCTCTTCCCCCGATCTCGTCTGTATTCTGCGCCTGTACCGCGATCTTCCTTACGGAACGGTGCAGGTTGAAGTCTTGAACCACATGACGAAAACTGTGTCCGTCGAATCCATCCGCGACGTCGATGCCATCGGCAACCCGCGAATCAACCTGGGGAGCACGGAAGCCACGGACCGTTTTATGTTTGAAAGTTTCACGGAAGATCCCACCATCCCTATCGGCGGCCTTGACCAGGCGCCCAACGGAACATATTTCGGAGTGCGCGACGCTCTGATCTACAACCTGCAGAGCAAGCAGAGTCTTCTGGTGGCCGCGCTCACGGAAGACCGCTTCATGACGGCGCTCCATCTGAAAGTGCAAAAACCTCCCATGGGGTCTTCAAGCATCGGCTCGTTTACCGTGGACTCCACGGGCACAACCGAGGCCGTCCTTCTGAGGGACCACATCGCGCCCGCCCAGCGCGTGGAATTGAGCCTTCCCGTTGCACCTGGCAAACAGTTGAGTTCAGAAACCGTGATGTTTGCCGCGGGCGCCGACTATCACGCGCAACTGGAAGCCTACGGAGCGGCCGTGCAGCGCTTGCACCACGCGCGAGTTTCAAGCCAGCCGCCCATGGGTTGGTGGAGTTGGACGGCGTTTTACGGCGGCATTACTCAAGGCGAGGTCCTGACGAACGCCGACTGGCTTGCGAAACATCTCGAGTCTCTCGGCTTCAATTTCTGCCACATCGACGAAGGCTACGACTACGCCCGCGGCGAATTCATGACCGCCAACGCGACGCAATTTCCCGACGGCATGCGCAGTCTCGGTTACAAAATCACCCAGATGGGTTTGCACCTGGGCGTCTGGACCGCGCCGTTTGAAGTGTCGGAGCGCGCCTGGGTTTACCAGCATCACAAGGATTGGCTGGTGCATGACGCGAAGGGGCAGCCGATCCAGATCGGTTCCGTGCACCGTGGCGCTGATCCGCTCTACTCCCTGGACACCACCAATCCCGGAGCGCAGAAGTATCTCCGCGAGACCTATCGTGTGCTGACGCGCCAGTGGGGTGTGCGTTATATCAAACTCGACTTCATGGATTCTTCGGCGATTGAAGGCTACTTCTATCGCCCGCACACCACCGCTCTTGAAGCGGAACGGATCGGACTGAAAATCATCCGCGACGCTGTGGGCGACGGCGTACTGCTCGACAAGGATGGCAGCGCCATGTTGGTTCCCGTTGGGCTGGTGGATGAAGGACGCATCGCCCCGGACACGGGCCATTCTTTCAGGGCCAGCAAGGATGCCGATCCCAACATCGCCGCGCGATATTACATGAACCGGAATTTCTATATCAGCGACCCCGACGCCTTCAGCGTTTCAACCGAAGTGGAGCCGCAACAGACATGGCATAACCGAAGACAGCCTCTGAGTCTGGAAGAGGCTGATGTGCAAGCCGTGATTGCGGCGGTTGCCGGAGGAATGTACGACGTCGGTGACGATCTCCCGACGCTGGCTTCCGCGCCTGATCGATTGGCGCTGGTGGAAAACAAGGATCTGCTGAGCATGGTGGAGCTGCGCCGCGCAGCCACGCCGCTCGACCTGATGAGCTTTTCCGCTCAAGACGAGATGCCCAGCGAATATTTTCTGAAGGAGGACGCACGGCAGTCGATGCTGGCGGTCTTCAACTGGACGGACGGGCCGCGCTCGCACGTCATTAAGCTCACAGACCTCGGTCTGGCAGAGGGTGGTTCATACCAAGCCCTTAACGCGCTCCACGATGATGCGCCGGTTGCCATCGAGTCCGGCAGCATCAGCATCAGCCAGCAGCCGCCGCATTCGGTGCGGTTGATTAAGATCATCAATTCGTCGATTCCGGCCGCTGCGCCTTCCGTCACGCTGAACGCGCCAGCTTCCGCCGGCACCGGCCAAGCCGTCAAGCTCCAGGCGATTGCTGCCGCCGATGGCGTTCCGGCGCTCTCGTATCATTGGGATTTCGGCGATGGAACTTCGGCCACGGGGCCGGAGGTCAGTCACACGTTCACCAGAGCTTCCGACTACAACGTGAAGTTGGCCGTTGACGGCGTGGATGGGCTTCCGGCTGAGGAGCAGACCACGGTTGCTGTGCGCGGCGCGGTGCCGACCGCTTTCCATCTGGATGAGAACCGGCGTTACGTGGGGCGGCCACAAAGCAAATAGCAAAGACCGAAAGCGTGCGGAGCACCAAGCCGAAATCACCAGGGTGTCCTCGGTCGGAGTCAAATTCTGTTCCATTCCATCACATAGTGGTTTAGCATTCCTGAAGGCCCGCAGATCGCGCCTTTACGTCCCCGGACGCGCAACGCAGCAAAGCGAACAATTCAGGTGGTGAGGTTGATGAGCACACACGAAAACAGCAATGCCCAGGCCGCGAAAGATATGGCAGAGCAACCGCAACTCCGGCGCAGGCTCGGAATCCTGAACGCCACTTCCATCAACATGTCGAACATGATTGGCATCGGCCCCTTCATCACCGTGCCAATCATTTTGTCCACAATGGGCGGGCCGCAGGCGCTGCTGGCGTGGTTTGCAGGGGCCGTTCTGGCGATTGCCGACGGGCTGGTGATTTCAGAGTTGGGCGCCGCGCTGCCCGGTTCGGGCGGCACTTACGTTTTTCTGCGTGACAGCTACAATCGCGCGACCTGGGGCAAGCTGATGGCGTGGCTCTTCGCCTGGGAATTTCTCTTCTTCGGGCCGCTCGAGATCGCCTCCGGCACGGTCGGCATGACGCAGTATATGACCTTCCTATGGCCTGGCTTGGCGGGCCACGCATGGAGAATGAAGTTCGTCGCTGCCGGCATCGCCATCGTCGTGATGATCTTCCTCTACCGGAAGATTGGCGACGTGGCCAGATTGATGCTGGTCCTCTGGATCACCACGCTGGTCACCACCGGGTGGGTCATCGTCACCGGGCTCATCCACATGAATTACCACATGGCGCTGGATTTCCCGCCGGGCGCCTTCAACCTGAACTGGGCGTTCCTCATCGGCCTCGGCAACGGCACCATCGTGGTGATTTACAATTACCTCGGCTACTATCAGGTCTGCTACCTCGGGGATGAGGTCAAGCGGCCGGAGCGCACCATCCCTTATGCGGTGATCATTTCCATCCTGGCCGTCACGGTCATCGATTTCCTTCTCTCCTACAGCTTCGTTTCGGTTGTCCCCTGGCGCGACATGGTCAAGCCCGGTTCGCTGGCAAACCTCGCGGTGGCCTCGGTGTTTATGGAGAAAATTTACGGCCACTGGGCGGCAATTCTGCTGACGGCCATGATCCTGTTTACGGCCTTCGCATCGGTTTTCGCTCTGATGCTGGGTTACTCCAGGATTCCCTATGCGGCGGCCCGCGACGGCTTGTTTTTCGGCGGGTTCGGGAAACTGCATCCCACGGGAGAGTTCCCCAACCGGTCGCTGATTCTTGTGGGAGTCCTGGCGGCAATCGCCAGCATGTTCAGCCTGGGCGAGATCATCACCGGTCTGATGGTGGCTCGCATCCTCGTCCAGTTTGTGGGGCACACCATTGGCTTGTTTGTACTGAGGGGTAGAAAGCCCCGTGTCAGGTTGCCCTTCAGAATGTGGCTCTATCCGTTTCCAGCCATTCTGGCGCTGGTCGGTTGGCTCTACATCTTTGGGAGCTCCGCCTTCCAGCCGGGCGGATGGAAATTCATGGTCTACGCCTTCACCACCATCTGCGCCGGCATCTGCGGCTACTTTATCCTGGCGTATAAGAAGCGCCTCTGGCCGATGGCCCCGCGCGAACAGTAGCGACCAGCGACTGGCGCCGGATCATTTAGGTAGCGGCGCGTTTACCGCGCCACGTGAGGGCGCATACCCGCCTCGCCCGAGGTTCGTCCTTTTTTGCCAACTCGCTTATAATAATGGGTCAGCACCGCGACTGAACTTTCCATGGCTATTCATACGGTTTATACGCTTTCCAAAGATGATCCGGAAGCGCGCAACTGGGTCGCGTTTTTTCACCGCCACGGCTGCGCGCAACTTAGCCGAGTCACCATCGAGCGCGTTTTCTGGCTGCAGGGCGACATTAACGTCAACAAGCTGCATCCGCTTCTGATCAATCCGCTCTATCAGGTGGGCTCCGAGCGTTCGCAACTCGACCCGGCGCAGGGCCCGGTGGTGGAGATCGCCTATCGCCCCGCCGTCACTGATCCTGAGACGCCTTCCATTCTGGAAGGCGCGCACGCGCTCGGGGAAACGGGTTTGCAGTTTGCGCGACTCAGCCGCCGTTACCAGTTCACCGGTCTGGAAGAATCTGAGGCGCGCAAACTTGCCGCGCGCTTCCTTTACAACAAGATCGTTGAGCGCGTCCGCGAGCCGGGAGAAGTGGTTGAGACGCTTCTGCCCGCCGGCCGGCCCGATCCCGTCACAGAAATTTCTTTGCGCCGCCTCAGCGATCAGCAACTCCAGGCCCTTTCTGCCGAGCGTTCCTGGTACGCGCCGCTCGCGCAGATGAAGGCTATCCAGGCGCACGAGCTCGAGCGCGGCAAGCCGCACACGGACGCCGAAATCGAAATCCTGGCGCAAAGCTGGAGCGACCATTGCTACCACACCACGTGGAAAAGCCTGGGACTGCTGAAGCACTTGAGCCATGCCACGGCCCAGATCAATCACCCGCTGGTTGTCTCGTCCTTTAAGGACAATGCCGGCGGAATGGAGTTCTACGATGGCTGGGTGATCACGATTAAAGGCGAAACGCACAATTTCCCCAGCTCCATCGCGCCCTTTGGCGGCATCGCCACCAAGCACGGCGGCGTGATTCGTGACACGCTGGGCTTTGGCAAAGGCGCGTACCCGATTGGCGGCACCACGGTGATGGGCACCATGGATCCCCGCATGCCCGATGACGAAGTGCCCGAGGGCGCATTGCATCCGCAGTTGATCGTGACGGAATCGATTCGCGCAACCTCATACTACGTGAATCCGATGGGCATCCCCATGATGCACCCTGTGTATCGCATCCATCCGGGCTACGCCAAGTGCCTTGCGCTCGGACACTCCATCGGTCTGATTCCTGCCCTGCACGCTCTGAAAGACGAGCCGCAGCCCGGCGATATCGCGCTGCTGATTGGCGGCGAAACGGGACGCGACGGCATTCACGGCGCAACCGCCAGCTCCACCGGCATGACCGGCGCCACGCTCGAGAAGGAGTTTGCCGCCGTCCAGATTGGGCATCCCATCACCGAGCGGCGATTCACCTCCGCCATTCCCGTCCTGCGCGATGCAGGGTGCATTCGCGCCATCACGGATCTTGGCGCGGGCGGCATCTCTTCCGCAGCCGGTGAAATCGGCGCAGACACCGGAGTGGAACTTGATCTCGACCGCGTGCGCCTGAAAGACGCCAGCCTCACCGCGTGGGAAATTCTTCTTTCTGAATCGCAGGAGCGGATGCTGGTGGTGGTCCCTCTCGAAAAGCTCGACGAAACGCGCGAAATTCTCGACCGCTACGAAGTTGCGCACGCCGAGTTCGGCCGCTTTACCGATTCGCGGCGGCTGCAGGCCACCTGGCACGGCGAGCGCGTCGTCGATCTCGACATGAAATTTCTCTGGAAGGGCTGCCCCATTGAACCCACCGCCGTGAGTGAACACGAGCGGGCATTGAAAGCGCTCTCGATTCCCGAGCCGCGCACGCAGGCCGAATGGCAACGGGCGGTGGAAAGCGTCATCTCCCATTACCACTGCTGCGACCAGAGCGCCGCTGGCGTCCGCTTTGACACCACCGTGCAGGGCCGAACGGTGATCGGTCCTTACGGCGGCCGCAATCACCGCATGCCCACCCAACTGTACGTCTCAGCGCCCTTGCGCGGCAAGCCGTACGGCATGATTTCAACGCTGGCTTTCAATCCTTTTTACGGCGACGTTGATCCCGCCGCCATGGCGCGCCTGATGATGATCGAAGCAGTCACCAAAGCTGTTGTGGCCGGAGCCAGCTACAAGGAAGCGGTCCTCTGCGATAATGTTTACACGCCGCGCATCAATCCCCAAACCGCCTGGGAGCTCTCGCACATGGTGGATGCCATCGCCGACCTTTCCGTGGAACTGGGAATCCCATTCATCTCCGGCAAGGATTCGAGCTCCGGAACTTTTGAATCCGCAGGACGAAAGATTGACGTTCCCATGACTCTGGCTGTGATGCTGATGGGGCGCGTGCCTGACGTGAAAAAGATTGTGACCAAGGAGTTCAAGCGGGCGGGGAACAGACTGGTTCTCATTGGCCCGTGCAGCGGCGGTGGGCTGGGCGGCAGCGTTTATGCCGACACGCAAGGCCAGCGCGGAGACCGGCTGTTTGATCCGGGCAATGCGGCCGCTGTCCTCGCCGTGTGGGACTCTGTGCTCGCCCTGCATAGTGAAGGGCAGTACGTTTCCGGCTCGGCCATTGCCGAAGGCGGTTTGCTGCTGCGCCTTTTTGAAGCAGCGTTCGGCTCAGGGCTGGGCGCGCGCATTGACTTGGACTCGCAGAAGGTGGCGCGCGGCGACGAGCTGCTCTTTGGAGAATTCATTGGCGCCGTGCTGCTGGAAGTTTCGCCTGAGGTTGAGATAGGGCTTTCAGATCTGGAGGTCCCGCATCAGACGATTGGGGAAGTACTCCCGGAGCCGCGACTGGTCCTCGCCCGAGGCGGCGACACGGTCTGGCAGCAGAACATGGCCGAGTTGGAAACTGTGTGGAGCAAACCTTTTCGTGAGGCGGTGGAATAGCTGTGTCGCGGATCGCCATCCTTTACTCACCCGGCACCAATTGCTACGAAGAGACGGCAGCCGCCGTGGAGCGCGCCGGCGGCAAGACGGCTTTGGTCCACCTGCACGAGTTGCTGGTTGGCCATGACAATCTCGAGAATTACGGAGCAGCAGTTTTTCCCGGCGGCTTTTCCTACGGCGACCATCTTGTCGCAGGGCGAATCTTTGCCACGCTGATGGTGGCTCGCCTGCGCGATCAACTGACAGCTTTTCTTGGAGCGCAGAGGCCGGTGCTTGGCATCTGCAATGGCTTCCAGGTACTGACCGAGGCGGGCATTCTTCCCGCGCGCTGCCCGGGTGTCCGCGGCATGGCGATGCTCGAAAATCAGTCCTCACATTTTGAAGACCGCAAAGTGCGGCTGCTGGTTTCAGGCGGAAAATCGATGTGGACTGAAGGCCTGGCGGGCAAGGTGCTCGATATGCCATGCGCTCACGCCGAAGGTCGCGCCATGATTTCGGAGAGCGCAATTACGCGCCCGCGCATCGTCTTCCGTTACACCGACGCCCAAGGAAAACCCGCCACGGAATATCCTGACAACCCCAATGGCTCCCCCGAAGCGATTGCAGGCGTCACTGATGATAGCGGACTCGTCCTGGGCCTGATGCCGCACCCCGAACGAGCCTCGCTGCCAGCCCATTATTCCCAGGACGGCTTGCGCCTGTTCGAAAATCTCATCCGCTGGCTCAAAGGATAATTCTATATTTGCGAAAGGGTCCGGCCGCAGTCGTGCTGGCCGGACGCAATCTGCCATTGCCGGGGGCTTTAGCCGTTGAGACGCGACTCGTGTCGTTGCGCGGGTGGGCAGCGGCTGAAGCCGCGTATTTATTTGCCGCGTTAACGGCACGAGTAAACTCGCGCCCTTTCCCATGAACTTACCGCTATGCCTTCTGGGTGCTAACCGGAGCTGCAACGTCCGCCTGCACGGTGGCGCCGCAGTAGGGGCAGAAGTGGTCTCCCGCACGGACTGCGCGCCGGCATTGAGGGCAGTTGGGAAGCAGGTTGAACTGGCAGGCCGGGCAGAAGTTGAAATGAGGGTTCACGGAATGGCCGCACTGCGGACAATTGCGGCTCAGTGGCTCTCGCACGACGAAGTAGAGGATGGTGCCAATCCCGTAGGGTATCAGAAGCGCCACCAGCAACCAAAGGACCGGGCTCATGCCACGCCGCTTCGCATCCGCCCAAACGTAACTAAGAACCAGAACGACGATACTTATCACAACTGCGATTCCCGTCACAATGCCGAACATCGCCAGCAGCTTGATCGCAACCGGTTTTCCAACGAGGTCATCAGGCACTGCGCGGGGGACGTATAACGTCGTGCAGGCTATAACAGCCATGGCCAGAATGTACAGTGATACCAGAACTCTGACTGGCCATCGTGGAATCACCCGCAGTTCGGCCCGGAACGTCGTGCATTCGCCGGCCCGCTGCCGCCAGTTGTCTTGAATTCGTCCCAGAACATTACCCTGGTTCGACATCTTCATACCCTCGCTTCCTGCACATCTCTCACCCGGCCTCCGCATCCGCTGGTTACCAGCCGTTTGACCGGGGACCCGTCCACAGTCGTCCGTTCATTTCTTCGCGCTCCGCCCTCGCGCTCACCCACAGAATCACGAGTCCGGCCGCCGCGGCAGGCACCAGCCACCAGCAGAAGAAGCCCGTTTCCCAAACGATTCGCGGCAGGGAAAGCGTTGTCCCGGCCCACTCGCACACCCTCCACACCAGCGGCGCGCTGGCAACCCCCGCCGCCCATGAAACGGCGCAGCCGGCGATCAGAGCAATGGTTCTGGCGCGCCTGTTTTTCAGTCGCTCTGCGTTTTCGCGCACGCACACGCTTGTCGAGGCCGCCAGTCCGCGTGGAACCGGGACGGAGATCGATTTCAGCGCCATCAACGCCGCGTCAGTCGATGCCCGCCGCGCGGCACAGGCCTCACATGCGCCAAGGTGGTCCTCGAGCCAGCGGCGCTCTTCGAGTTCGAGACCCTCGACGAGTTCCCGATCCATCAGTTGCCGCGCTCGTTCGTGCAGGTCGTAACTTGCATTCGGACTCTTCATTGTTCCTGTTCCTCCAGCAATTCGCGGGCCGCGCTCAAGCCTCGGTAAAGCCGCGATTTCACAGTAGCCAGAGGCGCCCGTATGATGCCCGCAATCTCTTTAAGCGACAAATCCTCCTGAAAGCGCAGAAGCAGAACTTCCCGGTAAACGGCAGGCAGCCGTGCCAGGATCGAGCTGATCCGGGCTGCGAGCTCTGTGTTCTCGTATTCAGCGAGCGGCGAAACTCCATCTGAAGGCCACGATTCCTGCGCCGCGCCATCCTGGGCCGAATCGAGCTTTTCGTCCAGGCTGTCCATCTTTCTGCGGCGGCTCGAATCGATCACCAGGTGGCGCGCAATTGAAAAGAGCCAGGAATCGAAGCGCGAGACCCCGTCGTACTGATGCCCGCGCGCCAGCACTCGCAGCCAGGTTTCCTGGAACATGTCGCGAGCGGCATCTTCGCTTCCGGTCAGGTAGAGCAGGTAACGGAAGAGGCGGTATTCGTATTGCGCAATCAGGGCCGCAAGCAGGTCCGGATCGCGCTGCCGCAAGCCGCGCGCCAGAGCTTTGGTTTCGGGTTCCATCGCAAGTGCAAAGAGATGAATCGCGTTGTCCATTCTACCCTCTGCCTTGATATACGGGGAACCCGGCGAAAAAGACCCCGCTGGCAGGATACATTTCGAGCGATGGTTGATTGGTGGTTCAATTGAAAACGGTCCGACTTTTTGTGGACGAAGCCTGCAAAAGGTACGCGCCACGACGTGAAGAAGCGGCACGGAAGGCGCCGAAGCCCCTTTTGGCTCAGCGCGATTCCAGCATCACCAGCCTGTTTACGACAATGGCTTGCAAAGGGCGTAGAATGGATGGTAGCCGAAGGAGACCAATATGCAGGACGCTTACGCGTTGCAGATTTCAAGCCAGCTCGCCCAGATTTTAGCGCAGCTTGCCGCCATCCGTGAAGCTCTGGAGAAGTTCGTTGCGCTGCAGGACCATCCGACTTACAGCCAGGCGAAGCGCTATTAACAATCTGCTGGCGTGATGGAAGGAGCCGGCGCCTCGCGCCCTGTCCGGCACGAGTCAACTCGTGCCCTTGCTCATTGATCGGTCGTGAAATCGTCTTGCGAAGGGCGCGAAGCCTTTGCGAAAGGGCACGACTTCAATCGTGCGGCAGCCGCACTGTACCATTCACGTCTGCGTCACGAGTCAACTCGTGCCCTTTCACTCGAGTGGCAGAACCAAAAATCTATTTCTTACCGAAACCCGCCCCATTGCAAGTAGGCGCGGAGTAGCGCGTCGCCGCCGATGCTGGCGTAAATCGCGGCGAGTCCCAGAAAAGTTCCGTAGGGCCATTGGTAGTCGCGAAACTTCGACGTGATGGCGGTGAGAGGAATCGCGACAAGGCATCCCAGCAGCGATCCCAGAAGAATGGTCATCAGGGTGAGCGGCGGACCGAGGAAGGTTCCCACCACCAGCATCAGCATGACGTCGCCGAATCCCAGGCCTTCCTTGTGGCGAAGCCGGTAGAAAATCTCGCCCACCACGAAGAAGAGGCCGCCGCCGATCAACGCGCCTGCCAGCGCTCCGATCAGCGAGAGAACTAGCGCTGAAGGGAAGATGTCCCAGCGCGCCAGAAGCCAGCCGAACGGACGACTGTCCACCGGCGTCAGCAAGCTGAACGCCAGGCCCAGCGCGATGCCGGGAATGCTGATCCTGTGCGGAATGCGGCGCTCACGCAAGTCGGTGAAGATCAGAATGATCATGAGCATGGCGAAGACCAGGCCCTTTGCGAATTCGATGGTGAGGCCGTAGCGCCAATACTCCAGCAGGAAGACGATGGCAGTCAGAATTTCCACTACGGGATAGAGCAATGAAATCCGTTTGCCGCAATCGCGGCAACGCCCGCGCAGGAGAGCGTAGCTGAGCACCGGAACGTTGTCGTACCAGCGAATGCTCCGGCCGCAGGCAGGGCAGTGCGATCCGGGAACAGCGATTGATTCGCGCCGCGGCACCCGCACGATGCACACGTTCAGGAAACTGCCGAAGATAAATCCGAACACGGCCACCACCGTTTGGATCATCCGTTCGCTCGCAATTCCTTCGAGGTTATCGCGTCCTGCGGCTGCCCGGAACCCATCAGCCTCCGGTAGAGCGCTTCCGTCCGCTCAACCATAATATCGGCTGAAAACTCCTTTGAGCGCAGTCGCGCTTTGTTTCCCAGTTCCTTTAACCTGGTTGGATTCGCGGCCGCGACGGCAATCGCCTGCGCCAGGGAGTCGGGCGATTCCGGCGCAACCAGCCAGCCGGTTATGCCATCTTCCACGATTTCCGGAAGGCCGCCAACGCGCGTGGCGATTACGGGCAGGGCATGGGCCATGGCCATCAAAGCGGCAGAGCCAAGCCCTTCCGAGCGCGACGGCATGATATAAACATCGAGTGCGGAGAAAAACTCGAAAAGATTATCCCGATAGCCCGCCAATACGACCTGACCGCGCGCCGCTGCCGCGGCAAGGTTTGACGTAGCAAGGTCCGCGGCAGCGATTTTGCCGCCCAGCGCCAGCTTTGCGTTGGGCATGCGACCGGCAAGGATTTCGAGCGCTTCGAGCGCCAGGTCCTGCCCCTTCTCCGGACTGATGCCGCTGAGGTTTCCAATGAGGAATTCGTTTTCGGTAAGGCGCCAGCGAGCGCGCGCCGTCTGACGCGATGCGCCGTCGGGGACGCGCTCCGGGATCTCGATCCCGTCTGGAATGACATGAATCATCGCTTGAGGGATGCCCGCCTCTCCCAGCACGCGGCCAATGAACTGCGACACCGCAATCACAGCGTGGCAGGTGTAACTGTATTTTAGCCGATAGTCGATGCGGCGTTTGGGAAGGTAGGTAACTCGCCTGGTGGCAATACGTCGCGCTGCCGTCCCACAGGATGCGAGCCAGGAGACCGTCTGGCCCACTCCGTCGTGCGCGTGCAAGAGCATCAGCGCGTCCCGCCTAATCCGCCGCCGCAGTCGCCGGATGCCTTGGATGTGTTTGAAGTCATCCTGCGGCAGAGCGAGCACCGGAAACCCATCAGCTTTTGCGCGATCGCAAAGTTCGCCTGCTTCCGCGCACACGATAAGCTGCGAGTGGCCGCGCTTGCGGAGGCCGTGGGCCAGCAGCAGCAATTGCCGCTGGCCGCCACGAAGCTCAAGGCCCGTGTCGATGTGCGCGATGCTGAATGGAGTGTCTGGGCTCAATGCCTGCCTTTGTTGCCGGTCTCGAGCTCCGCAAGCCTGGCGTATTTGCGACGGACATAGCGGGCCGCCATCCAGGCAATCATCAAGCCAGGCATGCCGTCCAGCACGCCCAGCCTGAAGAAGTAAGTGTGCAAAAAGATCCAGGGCGGCGCCAGCATCCGTCGCGCGAGCCCAGCACGCTCACCGCGCTCGAACATTTCCTGCGCGGCCAGGCCGGTGTAAAGCTCGATTCGCTTGCGATGGTCGGCCAGCGAGTCGCACGTATAGTGGAGAATTTCGCCGCTGAGGGTCTCCACAGGGCCATCGGCAACGACGGACTCGTGCACGTATACGCCTGTCCAACGGGCCTGGTCGCGGTGAAAAAGACGTATTTTCCAGTCCGGATACCAGCCCGAATGAAGTATCCATCGCCCGAGATACTGGGCGCGCCGGGCAAAACGGTATGCGCCAGCCCGCGGCGCCGATTGCTTCCATTCGCGGAGGGCGGCGCGAGCTTCGTCGTTCAGCTCCTCGTCGGCGTCCAGGCTGAGAATCCAATCATGGCTGGCTTCGCGCACGGCAAAGTTCTTTTGCCCGGCAAAACCTTCCCATGGATGAGTGATCGTTCGCGCGCCAAGTTCAGCCGCGATGTTCACGGTTTCGTCCGTCGAGCCGGAATCGACCACCAGAATTTCGTCGGCGCAATCGAGTGACCGGATGGCGCGGGCGATGTTCGCGGCTTCATTGCGCGTGATAATGGTTGCGGAAATGGGCAGCATGGCAAGGCGTCAGACTGGCTCTGTGCGAGTCGCGCTTGGATCCGATTTTACACCGTTGATCGTCTCCGGCAGTGATTTTGGTCCATCGGGGACTGAACAACCAGCCGGAGACGACCAAATGGGCGCCCCCACCCCGGCCTTCTTCGGGATCCCCGCGAGCCGCTTCTTACCCGTCGCGGACCTTAATCCCGGTCTCAAACATTTCACGGTATTTGTCGGGCAGGGCACAGGGGCGACCCTCGCGATTCACGATCACGTGCGTGGTTTCGCCCTCGGCCAGCAGCACGCTATCCGGTTGCCGGAAGACTTCGTATCCAAAAGTCAACACGCGGCGGCGGGCCGCACGCAGGCAGGTCCTGACAACAACTTCGTCGTCATAGCGCGCGGAGGCTTTATATCGGCAACTGGCTTCCGCCACGATGATATAGAGGCCGTCGTCGCGCTCCATGTCGCGGTATTCGAACCCGTGCTTCCGGCAGAATTCGCTTCTGCCGATTTCAAACCACACCAGATAATTGGCGTAATACACCACACCCATCTGATCGGTCTCAGCGTACCGGACCCGGAAGCTTGTCGAAACCCATTCTGCGGGAAGTTCCCTTGTCATTGAGTACCCTTGCCCTGCGTGGGACGCTTTCAAGCCGCCACTAGCTACAACTTTTCCTAACCTTCTACTCACGTAATATCAGTCGTATAGGATTACTACGTCAAGTGTTACATCAGTGGATTCCCGGCATCGTCAACGGGGTATTTTATGACCTGTTCGAGTGATCGGCAAAAACTTCTGAAGACCGGCTCAACGTATTTCCTCAGTCCCAGGTCGCCTTCCATACTCATGGGGCCGTCGGGCGCACGGACTTCCTGGATGCTCCCAAAGAAATCCGCCGCGTCCGGCCACTTCAGGACGATATCCGGCATTCGGGATGGCCGCCGTTCAAACCGGAGCCTGCCACGGTCCAGGATGATAGTCCATTCAAAATTCCAGTCTTCCAGCACCCAGAGCGTTTCCAGGCGCGCTTCACGAATGTGCTGCCGCACGTTGCGGTCGCGGCCTGTGAGGACAAACGCCTGCTGGATGAGCCGGCGCGCGGCGCGCTTTGAAATGGACGGTCGATCAGGCACGTTTAAATTAGAGACTATACCAGAACCTGGCAGCAAATGCGGAGTCTCCGCTTGCGTTTCCGCGTGCGCCGAAGAGTTGTGGCTGTTCGATTAGAGATGCGCTCGCGGCCCAGCAAGCTTGTGGCCTTCTGCGCCCATTCAACATCTGCTATATTAGCCAAGGTGATGACTGAGAGTTCCGCCATAGAATCTGCAAACAGCTCAAACAGCGATAATGATGGCCTGATGCGTGGCTTCTGGTATCCCGCCGCCCGAAGCAATTGTGTCCGGGGCAGGGAACTGCGCACGGCAATGCTGCTGGGAATTCCGCTGGTGCTTGGGCGCAATTCCAAGGGGGAAAGCTTCGCTTTGCGCGACGCCTGCCCGCATCGCGGCATGCCACTCTCCGAGGGCCGGTTCGACGGCAATGCCGTCGAGTGCTCTTATCACGGCTGGGTTTTTGAGGGCAAGACCGGCCAGTGCCAGACCATTCCGTCTCTGACGGCGCGCGACAAGCTGAAAGTGGATCGTGTGTTCGCCACCAGCTTCCCTTGCGAAGAGCAGGACGGTTATTTCTGGGTCTTCGTTCCCGATCCCGAGTGCCGCAACGAAGTGGCGCCCCCGTCTCCAAGGTTGCCAACGTTCAGCGACGACTATCGCCTGGAGCATCTGGAGGCGGAACTGCCATGCCACGTCGATCACGGCATCATTGGCCTCATGGATCCTGCGCACGGCCCCTTTGTGCATCAGGCCTGGTGGTGGCGCAAGCGCGGCAGCATTCATGAAAAGGAAAAAATCTTTGAGCCCATCCCGAACGGCTTTCGGATCAAGAGCCACTCGCCGTCGGCCAACAGCGCAGCCTACAAGCTGCTGGGCGTCTACGGCGAACCTATCACCACCACCATCCAGTTCGTGCTGCCCAACATGAGGTTTGAAGAAATTCACTGCGGCAAGTACTGGTTTTCAAGCCGCACCACTGTCACTCCCATAACCGTGTCGCGCTGCCGAATTGATGTCTGCGCGGCGTGGAACGCATTCCGCCATGTGCCCTTCATGGCAGCGATTATTCGCTTTTTTGGCAATATGTTTGTCGAGCAGGACCGCCAAACCATGGTGAAGCAGGCGGAGGGTTTGAAATATAATCCGCCGCTGATGCTCATCGACGACGCCGACCGGCCGGCCAAATGGTACTTTGCATTGAAAGCTGCCTATATCAAGTCCAAACAAACCGGCCAGCCTATGGAACACCCGATCGAGGGACCTACGGCCTTGAGGTGGCGGAGTTGAGTCATTGTAGAGGGTTCTCCGTGGCGGTCTGTGAGTCGGCGTGCTCCGTGTTGCCAACATGCTCCCCGAATAACAGCATGCTCACGCAAAGGCGCAGAGGCGCAAAGAGCAACCAGAAATAGCTAAAGAAAGAAGTCGCGCTACTTGAAATCGATCGGGCACGCCACAGAAAACTGGAATGGATGTGATAGCTCAGCGCCTTGGCGCCTTGGCGCGAAATGAGCTTTTGTGCGTTGCTGAGTGCCACACAACATCATTGTCCTGTCCACTGCGGCTTGCGCTTTTCGAGAAAGGCCGTCAGGCCCTCATGGAAGTCTGCGGTTTTGCGGACGCGGGCGCTCGCCTCAACGGCCAGTTCGGTTTCGCGGTCGAGCTCTTCTTCGGAAAACTGCACCAGGAGACGCTTGGTGTGGCTCAAGGCCATGGGGCTCATTTCAGCGAGTTGCCGCGCCAGTTCGCGCGCCCGCGGCAGCAGCTTTTGGGGTTCAAGTAATTCATTAACCATGCCCATGGCGTGCGCTTCAGCAGCGCTGAAGATGCGGCCGGAGAGCAACAGGTCGCGCGCCCGCTTCTCTCCCACTTGCCGCACGACGTAAGCGGACACGAGTGCTGGAATAAATCCGACACGCACTTCCGTGTACCCGAATTTCGCCTCAGGCACGGCCAGCGTAAAGTCGCAGAGCGTTGCCAGTCCGCAGCCCCCGGCGATGGCGGGGCCGTTCACTGCCGCGATGGTTGGCCTGGGGAACCCGTATAACCGCCGGAACAGGGTGGCGATCCGCCGGGAGTCAGCAACAATCTCCGCGTCGGATTGTGCGCGGAAATCCTTGAGCGCCTGCAAATCCATCCCGGCACAGAAGGCGTTGGCCGCTCCGGTGAGGATCAGTGCTCGCGCCGCGCTGGCTTCAACTTCAGTCAACGCTTGAAGCATTTCCGCTATCATCGAATGGGAGATTGCGTTGCGCTTTTCAGGCCGGTTGAGCGTAAGCACACCAACGGCATTGTCGATTTCCAGTTTTATGCTTTGGTAAGCCATCCTCTTCCCTTCACCCAGCTACTCTGCGTACAGCTTGCGAAGCTCGTTGGTTGCGTCGAGGGCGGAAAGCAGCGCCCATGGCTCGATGCCGGCCTGGGCGCCTTGCTCGGCGAGAGTGGAAACCACGATCTCAGTCGGAATGTTGCCTACCAGTTCATCGCCCGCAAAAGGACAGCCGCCCAGGCCCGTCAGCGCTGAGTCAAAGCGGCGGCACCCTGCTTCGTAGGCTGCCAGGACCTTCTCCGCGGCTACCTCGGCGCGGGCGTGCAGATGGACGCCCAGTTCCATTTCGGTTGTGAACGGTTTCAGGTGCCGGAAAAGCTCACCTGTTTCTTTAGCTGTCGACACGCCGACCGTATCCGCCAGCGAAATGGTTTTTACGCCCAGCCCCTTGAGCCATTCCAGCGCATCCACTACAATCTCCGGGCCCCACGGCTCGCCAAAAGGATTGCCGAACGCCATCGAGATATAGACCACCAGGTCGCGACCGGACTTCTGAGATTCGCGCTGGATTGTCTCCACCAGATCTCGCGATTCACGCAGAGACATATTGGCGTTCTGTCGCCGGAAATTTGCCGAGATCGAGTAGGGATATCCGAGCGTTGTGACCTGCGGGGTGGCGAGGGCGCGCTCCAGTCCCTTTTCGTTGACGATAATCCCGATGATTTCCGGCATGGTGCCGTTGGTGGCTGCCTGCAATCTCTCTGCCAGGCGCGCCATCACCTCCTCGCTGTCCGCCATCTGCGGGACCAGTTTGGGCGACACAAAGCTGACCGCGTCGAGATGCCTGAACCCCGCCCGCAGCAGCTTCCCAAGGTATTCTGCCTTTACCTCGGTTGGGATATTCTTTACCAGCCCTTGCCATGCGTCCCGGGGACACTCGACAATCTTAACCTGATCCATTGTCCTACTTTCCCGATCTTTGGACTTTAACCTTTCAAAAGGCGTCTCACGCAAAGGAGCCAAGGCACAAAGCTATCACAGCGGCCCAAAAAGCTTCAGCTCGCAAAGGCGCTGAGGCGCAAAGCTATCGCAGGCATAAGCTTTGCGTGGCGCGCCCGATGCGGTTTCAAGTGTTGCGATTTTGCTTCGATATTTCTGGCTTTCCTTTGCGTCTCTGCGCCTTTGCGTGAGCATGCTCTTACTCATTCAGGCGATTGACAACTCGAGTTATTCCGTCTTTAATCAGTTCCACATCAAAGTTAATCAGGATTCCGAGCCGCTTATCCGTCAACCTGAGATACGTCAGCAACTGCTTCTTATGAACCGGGGCGATTCGCTCAATGGATTTGATTTCGATAATCACTTTTCCTCCGACGATCAGATCTGCACGGAAACCAACCTCCAGGTGAACGTTCTGATAAATCACCGGAATCGCCTGCTGGCGAACCACCAGTAAACTCCGTCGAGCTAACTCTTCCGCCATGACGGCCTCGTAAACCGATTCAAGCAGCCCGGGGCCAAGCGTCGTGTGAATTTTATAGGCTGCGTCGACAACCTGAGTGGCGATTTCGTTTTCAGTCATAAGAAAAGCTATCTCACGCAAAGGGGCCAAGGCACAAAGCTATCACAGTGACGCGAATAGCTTCAGCTCGCAAAGGCGCTGAGGCGCAAAGCTATCGCAGGCATAAGCTTTGCGTGGCGCGCCTGATGCGGTTTCAAGTATTGCGATTTTGCTTCGATATTTCTGGCTTTCCTTTGCGTCGCCGCGCCTTTGCGTGAGGGTGCTTTTACGTCTGCAGCACGCCAGTCTTAAATTCTTTTATCTCGGGATTCAATGCTGCTGCCTCGAGCGCCCAGGTCAGCGCTTCGCGGGTCTGGGCCGGGTCGATGATGGCGTCCACCCACAAGCGGGCTGCGCCGTACCGTGGGTCCGTCTGGTGCTCGTAAGTTTTCTGGATCGATTCGAGCATTTCGCCTTTTTCCTCTTCGCTCAACGCTTTCCCGCTGCGCTCCAGTTGTTTCACCTTGATTTCCACCAGCGTCTCGGCAGCGGCATCCCCGCTCATCACTGCGTAGCGCGCGGTTGGCCAGGCAAAGATGAACCGCGGATCGTATGCCTTTCCGCACATCGCGTAATGGCCCGCGCCAAAGCTTCCGCCGCAGATCACGGTGATTTTGGGCACCACGCTGTTTGAGACCGCATTCACCATCTTGGCTCCGGCGCGGATGATGCCGCTCCATTCGGCTTCCTTTCCCACCATGAAGCCGTTCACATCGTGGAAGAAGATGAGCGGCACCCGGTTCTGGTTGCAGTTCATGATGAAGCGCGCCGCCTTGTCCGCCGCCTCGGTATAGATGACACCGCCAAAATGGATTCGCTTTTCGCCGCTCTCGCGGGAAACCGCAGGGACGGTTTTCTTCTGATTGGCTACAATACCCACGGCCCAGCCGCCGATCCGCGCGTAGCCGCACAGCACCGTTTGTCCGTACTCTGAACGGTACTCCGTGAAGGCGCCTTCATCGATAATTCGCGCGAGAACCTCGCGCATGTCGTACTGGGCCGTTGGCCCGGACGCAAAAATTCCGTAGATCTCATCTGATGGATAAACCGGCGGCTTTGCGTCCCGCTTGTCGAATGCAGCCAGTCGTTTACTGCCGAATTTATCAACCAATTCCCGAACTTTTGATAAGCATCGCTCGTCGTTCCGCTCGCGGAAATCGATGGTGCCGCTGATCTCCATGTGCATCCTGGCGCCGCCGAGTTCTTCTGCGGAAGGTTTCTGCCCAATGGCAGCCTGCACCAGGGCCGGGCCGGCCAGGAACAGACCGCTGCTATCGGTCATCAGAATGTGGTCGCACATCACCGGCAGGTAAGCGCCGCCCGCCACGCACATGCCCATAATGGCCGTAATCTGCGGGATGCCCATGGCGCTCATCACGGCGTTATTACGGAAGACCCGGCCAAAATCGTCGGTGTCGGGGAAAACGTCTTCCTGCAAGGGCAGAAAGATCCCCGCCGAATCCACCAGGTAAAGGGTTGGAAGATGGTTGTCGATGGCAATCTGTTGCGCGCGGAGGACCTTCTTGGCGGTCATGGGAAAGAACGCCCCGGCTTTCACGGTCGCGTCGTTCGCTACAACCATCACCAGTCGTCCGTGGACCCGCCCAAGCCCTGTGACGACGCCAGCAGCCGGCGCGCCGCCCCACTCTTCATACATTTCGAAGGCGGCATAAATGCCCAACTCGAAAAATTCGCTGCCGGCATCGATCAAAAGGGCTATGCGCTCTCGCGCCGTCAATCGTCCTTTTTTGTGCTGGTATGCGACAGCCGCTTCGCCGCCGCCCTCGCGGATGATTTCTTCCTGGTTCAGGAGCTCGCCCATCAGCTCTTTCATTCGGTGGGTGTTTGATTCAAACTCCCTGGATTTGGGGTCAATCTGGCTCTTCAGGACGGATTCTGGCAACGTGGTTCGCCCCTTATGTCAGCGCCAGCGCGACTAAACTGACCACAGGATTGATTGCGGCTGGTACGCTTGTGATTATCGCTGTGAAAGCTCGCCTTTCGCTACCCTGGCAGCGAATTCTGCTGATTTCCCGCGAGGCACGGTCACGGCTTTCCATTGATCGCCGGCGAAATGTTTTGCCAGAAAGATAATCTGGCCGATGTGCGAGCAGTAATGGGCGATTTGGCGGTTAATGGCCTGCATCACGGAGTGCGGCTCCGTGCGAATCAAAACGGTGCGGGTTAGATCAGCGTCGCTGAGTGGCGCCAGCGCGCTAAAAACGCATTCCCAGCCGGCCTCCCACAACTGCACCACTTCAGTCCGGGTTTTCGGCGGGGCTTCAAATTCCATGTCGCGATTGCGCTCTGGCTTTTCTCCGTCCGAGGACAGGAAGTCGGTGAAACGCGAGCGCATATTGCCGGCCAGGTGTTTCACGATGGTGGCAATTGAATTCGATTCTGCGTCGAGCGAATGGGCGAAGGCCTCGTCGGGAATCTGTGCCATGGCGCGTTCTGCAAGTTGTTTGTAATGGCGGAGCAGGTCGATGGAATCTTTCAGATGAGACGTCGTGAATTCATGTGCCATTGATGGTCCTCCCCGCCGGGTCCGAGCGCTGACACTATGCCACTTGCTTTACGTGGCTGCGGATGAAATCTACTATCTCCTGCGTGGCGGCCCCGGGCTGGAACACCGCCGCCACTCCGGACTCCTTCAAGCTGGGGATATCTTCGTCCGGAACGATGCCGCCGACAATCACCAGCACGTCCGCCATGCCAGCTTCGCGCAGCAACTGGCAGATGCGCGGAACGATGGTGTTGTGCGCGCCCGACAAGATCGAGATGCCGACGGCGTCTACGTCTTCCTGCACAGCGGCGCTGGCGATCTGCTCCGGCGTCTGGCGCAGGCCGGTGTAGATCACTTCCATGCCGGCGTCACGCAAAGCGCGGGCCACAATCTTGGCGCCCCGGTCGTGCCCGTCGAGGCCGGGCTTGGCAACTAAGACTCGAATTCTGCGGTCGGGCATTTCAGCTTTTCCTCCGGGTCCTCTGGGCCTCTGCGGTGAGTTGCTGGCTCACGATCGTAGCGCAAGGCGCGCCTGCGAATACCGCCTTTGAGTACTGCGCAGTTAAAGTTTATCAGGAGTCCGATTTTGCATCCGGAAAGCTTCAGATAAGTCAGGAGAATTGCACCATGAATTGGGGCGAGAGCCTCAACAGGCTTGAGCTCGACGACGACACGTCCGTCCACGAGCAAGTCCAGCCGATAACCGCATTCCAGTCTGACGCCTTTGTAAACGACAGGCAAGGGCTTCTGACGATCGAAAGGTATGGACCGGAGCGCGAGTTCCCTGGCCATGCATTCCTCATAGGCGGATTCCAGAAGGCCCGGCTCGAGCTGACGATGAACCTCAATAGCGGCTCCGATGATTGCGTGCGTGAGTTCCGGGTCGGTCATTGTTCACCGCAGAGGCGCAGAGAGCGCGGAGTTTCGTAGTCGTACTTCATTATTCACCGAAGAGGCGCAGAGAGAGCGGAGAAGCTACCGGAATGCCGGTTCCTCATAAGTTCCGAACACTTTGCGCAGCACGTCGCACATCTCGCCGAGCGTGGCATAGGCCCGCACGCATTCCAGGATGCAGGGCATCAGGTTGCTGTCGGTCGCGGCGGCGGCGCCCAGCGCCTCAAGCGTTTGCTGGACGCGGGCGTTATCACGATTCTCCTTCAGCGCCGCCAGTTTTTCCCGCTGCCGCTTCGCAATCGTTTCGTCGATCACGAGAATGTCAACCGGCCGTTCCTCTTCAGTGACAAAATCGTTGACGCCCACAATGATCTTTTCTTTCTGCTCGACGGCCCGTTGATAGGAGTAAGCCGCCTCGTGGATCTCCTTTTGCGGAAAACCTTTTTCGATGGCGGCCACCATGCCGCCCATGGCGTCGATTTTGTCAAAATATTCGTAGCAGGCGCGCTCTGTATCAAGCGTCAGCTTTTCTAGGAAATATGAGCCGCCGAATGGATCGGCCACATCCGCCACGCCGCTTTCATGCGCGATCACCTGCTGGGTGCGCAGGGCCAGCGTTGCCGCGTGCTCGGTGGGCAGCGCCCAGGCTTCGTCCAATGAATTCGTGTGGAGCGACTGGGGCCCTCCCAGCACGCCCGCCAGCGCCTGAATGGCTGTTCTCACCACGTTGTTGTAAGGCTGCTGGGCCGTCAGGGAGCATCCTGCCGTCTGTGTGTGGAACCGGCAGAGCCACGAGCGAGGGTCCTTCGCGCCGTAGCGTTCGCGCATCACCGTGGCCCAGACCTTGCGCGCCGCGCGGAACTTGGCAATCTCCTCGAAAAGGTCATTGTGGGAATTGAAGAAGAAGCTCAGCCGTGGCGCAAATTCATCCACATCGAGGCCCGCGCGCTTTACCCAGTCAACGTATTCAATTCCGTCGCGCAGGGTAAAGGCCAGTTCCTGCACCGCCGTCGAACCTGCCTCGCGAATGTGGTAGCCGCTGATGGAGATCGGGTTCCAGCGCGGCGTCTCCCTGGCGCTGAAGACGATGGAATCCACCACCAGGCGCATGGACGGTTGAGGAGGGAAGATGTACTCCTTCTGAGCGATGTATTCCTTCAGGATGTCATTCTGGAGCGTGCCCGAGATGCGTTTCCAGTCAGCTCCGCTCTTTTCCGCCGCCACCAGGTACATGGCCCAGATCATGGCGGCCGGGGAATTGATGGTCATCGACGTCGAGACGCGCTCAAGAGGAAGCCCCGCGAGCATGGTCTCCATATCTTCGAGAGACGAGACCGAGACGCCGCACTTGCCCACCTCGCCTTCGGCCAGCGGATGGTTCGAGTCGTAGCCCATCAGCGTAGGCAAATCAAATGCGATGGAAAGCCCGGTCTGGCCTTGCTTCAGAAGATAGTGAAGGCGCTGGTTGGTGTCTTCCGGGCTGCCGAAGCCGGAAAACTGCCGCATGGTCCACAGCTTGCCGCGGTACATGGTGCGGTGAATCCCGCGGGTGTAAGGGTACTGGCCGGGGTCGCCCAGATCGCGTGAATAACTGAAATCCTTGAGATCGTCCTCGGTATAAACCGGATCAACGGGAACGCCCGAAAGGGTGGTGAATTTCTCTTGACGTTCCTTTATCGCGCCGGCCTTTGGCGCGCCCGGATTGGTGGTTTTTGCCATTGCCGCTGGTCCCGGTTTCTGGCCCTATCTTATTCTGGCGGTGAATCCGAAGTCAAACCGGCGCGCTCGAGTGGCGGCCTGGCGCGAACAGTGGGCGAGATGGCATCCCTGACGGCAATTCCGTAGCAATTCATCGCCCCGCGTCGCGGCCGTTTCCCGGGGACTTTCATGCTTTCGCCGCAACTTCAGCCGCGGGTTTGCCGCGCCGGGCCAGAGCGACCGCAATCAGGCCCGCCAGCAATCCAACAATCACCGTCCAGGCAATCCACAGAGTCATCTGGGGGAGAAATGCCAGGAGTAGAAATTTCTGTGCGAACGGGAGGTGCGCCATACTCGCGTCGGCAGCGTCATAGTGGGTTCCCCAACCTGCCCCGTCGTTGCCGCGCATGGCGAAGAACATCACAATAAGGACGGGCAGGCGGGCGGAAAAGGCGTAGGCGATCAGCGTCCGGGCAAGCGATCCCCAGGCTCGGATGGGCAGGAGCGCCGCCAGGATCATGCCCAGAAAGCCGAGGACAGCCAGCATCGTTATTTGCTTCGATATCCCCAGGCCGACGATGACACCGCTCGCGACCAGAATGATGAACCCTAGTCCCAGATATCCCCACGCCCTCGACGCGCTCATAAAGCCGTTTCCCGTCTTGATCAGCCTGAGGGCAAACCAGGGCCCAAAGATAATGGGCAGCCAGCTAATGCCCACAATTGCTGCGCCTCCGCCGGCTGTGCTGTTGAACCACGGCGCGCCCCAGTGGTTCAGCTCGCCTTCGAGGCGCAGAAAAGTGACCAGCAGCGTAATCAGCGCCGGAATCGCAATCAGACGCGTCATTGAAACCCGATTGTCATTAGCCATGGAAATCTCCTCCTGTGCACCTCAGGTGCGGAAATGCCGATTGGCGTGACCCTGTGTGTTGAAACCGCCGTTATGATCGCTGTATTTCCCGGATTCTATCACTTGCTGGTTGTGACTGCCAGAGCGTTCAGCGCAGGCAGGCGCGACCCCGCCGAAGCTGCCTCGGCAGAGCGTTATGCGAGCGGATCCTCAACCGGTTCAGTGTGCAGGCTCCGTCGCAACCAGCTTCCGCCGCCTTTGTCCCGGCTTTTCGAGAATCATCTGGACGGCATTGGCGAAGCTTGGCAGAATAGAATTCGGTCTGTGGCGCGAAGTTCGCAGTGAGCATCAACGGCTTCGCGCAGTCCATTCAGCCCTGTCGGGGCGTGGCGCAGCCTGGTAGCGCGCTTGCCTTGGGCGCAAGAGGTCCGCGGTTCGAATCCGCGCGCCCCGACCAAGCTCTTTCCGTCAAAATCTTTGAAGCAACACCTCATGGGATCGCACGGCGTATGAATTTGCCATGGGGTTTGGGCCCGCCGATGGTGACTCAGTTTGGTTTTATTTTGTGGCACGGCCATCCCGTTCGCTTCGCTCAGGGCGGGCCTGGCCGTGTCTTTTGAACGCAGCACGGGCGAGGACGCCCGTGCCACAGATCAAACTGAGTCACTACCGGCCCGCCTTCTGCCTTGACCTGCTTCGCCCATCCTCTTATGATGAAGAGCTTTCAGTGTTCCCGCAGGACCCAATCAGCAGGATGATCCGGAAAGGAATTCGAGGATGACCGGACTTCATGAACTCGCCACGGCCCGCATCAAGCCTTCCTTGCACCCGCAGTTCGCGCCCGCCGTTCTTGCCGACCACGCGTATTTGGAGATGGCGAAGGAGTCGGGAAAAGCGGTCCCACTGGTGATTGGCCTGGAGCGAGACGACGGTTCGGTCTCGGTTTACCGGACACAGGCGTTCGGCGAGGGACACCCATTGGCTTCGCTGAACCTTCGCTATGCGGAACGGACCCTCAAGATGCTCCTCTGGCAGCGAGGCGGGTGGCGCGTGATCGTGGGCGGCCCCAGGAGCATCGGCGAGCATCTTCGGCAGGTCTATTCTTCCGCCGGAGCGCGCGCGTTCGATTCCGACTTTATGGGCGGGGTTTATGAGCGCCCGTTCACGGTTGACATTACCTCCGCCGACAAGGCGCCCGACGCTTCCGAAGGCTCGCTTGAAATCGGCCGGCACCTGGATGGCTGCCGCATCGGGTTCGATCTGGGGGCGACGGACCGCAAGGTGGCAGCGGTGATTGACGGCCAGTCAGTGTTCAGCGAAGAAATCGTTTGGGACCCGCGAAACTCCTCCGACCCCGGCTACCACTTCAATGAGATTATGGCCGGGCTAAAGTCCGCGGCAAGCCGCATGCCCCGGGTGGACGCCATTGGAGGGAGTTCCGCCGGGGTTTACATCAATAACCGGCCGAGAGTTGGGTCGCTTTTCCGGGGAATCCCCAAGGACCTTTTTGAAAAAAAGACAACGCGCCTTTTCCTCGATTTGCAGGAGGCATGGGGCGGCATCCCGTTTGCGGTGGTAAACGATGGCGAAGTCACGGCGCTGGCCGGGTCAATGTCATTGAATGACAACGCTGTGCTGGGGATTGCGCTGGGTTCCAGCCAGGCTGGCGGCTACGTAACGCCGACGGGAGGCATTAGCACGTGGCTTGATGAGCTGGCTTTTGTGCCGGTGGATTACGATCCGCAGGCTCCCGCGGACGAGTGGTCAGGCGATCCCGGCGTGGGCGCTCAGTATTTTTCCCAGCAGGCGGTCTTTCGCCTGGCGCCCGTGGCAGGAATCCAGCTTGATGAAAAGCTTGGCCCGGCAGACCAGTTAAAGTCCGTCCAGAGCCTCTTAAGCAAGGGCGATGACCGCGCGCGTAAAGTCTTCGAAACGATTGGCGTTTATACAGGCTATGGAGTGGCCCATTACGCCGATTTCTACGAATTGCGCCATGTGCTGATCCTGGGCCGCGTGACATCAGGCGACGGCGGAAACATCGTCCTCGAAAAGGCACAGGAAGTGTTGCGGGCGGAATTTCCAGAACTGGTGGACCAGGTCGAATTGCACTTGCCGGATGAAAAAACGCGTCGTGTGGGCCAGGCCGTGGCGGCCGCAAGCCTGCCTGCCACTCATTAAACTCAGGAGGAAGTGATGAAGTTTCATAACGCAGGATCAGAAATCTATGTGCCGGACGGCAGCCCGGCTGAGCCGGCGGTGGCCCGAACGACCCACTTTGCCATTGGCGCGCATCAGGATGATCTCGAAATCATGGCCTATCAAGGAATCCTGGAGTGCTTTGGCAGGCAGGACAAGCACTTTACCGGAGTGACGGTAACCAACGGCGCCGGCAGCCCGCGCGACGATCTTTATGCCAGTTACAGCGATGAAGACATGCAACAGGTCCGCCGCGTTGAACAGCGCAAGGCCGCCTACATTGGAGAGTATTCAGCGCAGGTGTTTCTTGACTATACCAGCGGCGCGGTCAAGGACAAGAACAATCCTGATGTGGTCGCTGACCTGAAGCAACTGTTGAATGCTGCGCAGGCCAAAGTCGTTTACACGCACAACCTGGCCGACAAGCACGACACGCACGTTGGCGTCGCGCTTCGAGTCATTCAGGCCATCCGCAGCCTGCCTGCCAACACACGCCCGGAGAAGCTCTATGGCTGCGAGGTCTGGCGCGGCCTTGATTGGCTGAATGACGATGACAAGGTGCTATTCGACGTGAGCGCGCATGAGAACCTGGCGATGTCGCTGGTAGGCGTCTTTGACTCGCAGATTTGCGGCGGCAAACGCTATGACCTGGCGACCGCAGGGCGTCGCAGAGCGAACGCCACCTACTTTGCTTCACACGCGACCGACGTGGCCGAATCAGTGATCTTCGGAATCGATTTGACGCCCCTGGTCAAAGACGACCAACTTGACCCCGTCCGGTACATCACCAGCTTCATTGACCGCTTCTCGCAGGAAGTGTCGGCGCGCGTTACAAAGTTCCGCTAACCAGGGCAGGGCGCATAGCCTTTTGCGATTCCCAACCTCTGCCATAGCGGCGCATCGCATCACGGCACTCATGCGGCCGGGACGATGTTCTGGTTCACGCGGAAAAAATTCTCCGGGTCATACTTTTTCTTGATCGTCGCCAGCCGGTTGTAGTTTTCGCGGAAGGATGCCTTGACGCGCTCCTGGCCCTCTTCCATCATAAAGTTCACATAAGCGCCGCCGGACGAATAAGGGTGCAAGGCGTCGAAGTAATCCCTGGTCCAATTCGTAATTTTGTCGCGGTTCGCCGGACTGGGATCGACGCCCACAATCACTCCCGCCCAATTTGCGTCCCGGTAACTGAACGCTGTCTCTTTAGCCCCGACACGGTGGGCGGCGCCATCAATGGGATACAGGTGCATCGTGGAGTGCATTGTCGGAAGCTTTGCGCCGTGTTCCGCGTGTTTGGCGATGGATGCATCACTGATTTCCTTAAAGAAATCGGCGCGCCAGTACCATTGGAGCCCGGCCGGGTAAAGCGGATCGAACAGGCTTTGGACCGCCGGAAATGGCACGGGGCCCACGTGGTCCAGAACGGGCTTCCCCACTGATCTCAATGGCCGCGTAGCTTTCTCGGCTTCATCCGGAGCGCCGGTGCAGCACCACATGACCCCGCACACTTTCTGATTGTGGAGTTGCGCGGGAAACATGGGAGCCGGCGGAATCGTCAGGAAGGCGAAAAAACCATAGACGAATTCCGGCGCCTTCAGAATAAACTCACGATAAGCTTTCATCACCTCTTCGGTTTGGTCCAATGACCAGAAGGTGGGACCAGCGTATACCGTATCAACCGGATGAAGCCGGAAAAGGAAAGATGTCACAACGCCGAAGTTGCCGCCTCCGCCACGGATCGCCCAGAAAAGATCGGCGTTTTCATCTGCGCTGACGGTGACAAAGCTTCCGTCTGCGAGCACCATGTCGGCGGAAAGCAGGTTGTCAATGGTCAGGCCGTATCTTCGGCTGAGGTATCCGACCCCGCCTCCCAGCGTCAATCCCGCCACGCCTGTGGTGGAGATAAAGCCGCTCGGCGTGGCCATTCCAAAGGCATGGGTTGCATGATCGACATCGCCCCACAAGCACCCCGGCGCCACGCGGGCGGTCTTCGCTCTGGGGTCCACGTGGACGTTCTTCATGCGCGACAGGTCAATCGCCAGGCCGTCGTCACAGACGCCCAAACCGCCGGCGTTGTGCCCTCCGCCTCGAATGGACGTCAGCAGATCGTGTTCGCGGCCGAACCTCACGGCAGACAGAATGTCGGCAATGTCGGCGCACCGGGCGATGACTGCCGGGTGTTTGTCGATCATCCCGTTGTACACTCCGCGCGCCGTGTCATACGCGGCATCTCCGGGTTGGATGACTTCACCACGAAATCCTTGCTGAAGCTTTGCGACGGTTTCTGAACGCATCGATTTCTCCTTCATGAGCAGTTGAGACTATGAGTCCGCCGGCCGGGTGTCCAAGGGCTGATTTGCTGGAAGAAATATCGCATATACGGCGATGTACGAAATGCACCGTCGGCTGCGTCAATCCTCCCCGCCATCCAACGCCCCAGCTAAAAGAGGTCTGAGCATCAATAGTAACTTATGGATGTTTCCAAGTTCCGATTGTAAGTTGATGAGCGTGTGACAAGTTCGAACTTCGTCTTACGCTCCCATACAGGTTGCACCTGATGGCCTTTTAATTCAAGTCCATTTCCGGAGCGTGCTGATCCACCGGGACCCGGTCCGGCGGCCTCACAACATCAAGCGCGATGCTTTTGCAGGACCTCCTCGACCTCCTCGATGCTGAATTTGTTGAGTCTCGTCACCCTGGCCTGCGATCGAAACTGCGGCGGGACAATGCCGCACGCTTCCTCCTTGTCGGCGGCGTCAGCGATAATCCAGGCTTTGTGTTCGCCATCCATGCAACCCCAGTCCGCATGGCTTAAGAAGTGCGACCCGGTCTTGAGGAAGACGTGGACGACGCGGGCGCAAGCCTCTGTTTCCTCCGCATGCGGGACCTCAATCAAAAATTTTGGCATTTCAATGACCTCCTCCGATTACGCTGGCGCCTGCCGCCGGATGGCAGGCAAATGGCCGCCCTGGAGCGATGCGCCAGCATCTGCTGCCCCTGCTGAAAATGAACAAAGCAGATCCTTCGCGGAGTTTACCCTGAGCCCCTTCTCCCGCTTTGAGGAATCAGGGCCGTTCGCAAGTTGAGGGCGAACGGGCTCAGGATGACGTCACGCGGGCATTTTCTGCAACCCCCTAGACGAAGAGCACAGCGCAGCCTGTCACGATCAGCGCGAAGCTCCAGATCAGGTCCATGTTCAGCCATGCTTTACGCAATAAGCTCAGGCCCAGCTTTTCGTAGACCAGCCAGGCAATTGCCCCGGTGACGATCAGGTACCCCGCCGTGTGAACAGTCACGGCCAGCAAATTCGTGGTTGCGCCTCCGATGACGGCGGGGTGCGGATGCGCGCCGATGTGGCGACCTGCCGCATGTGCCGCGGGTGAGATTTTCAGCAGGACCGGCAGCAGCATCAACCCGGCCCCGTGAGCAGAAGCCATCAGGAACGACCAGACGGTCAGGTCGCCGAAACCGACTTGCATTCCGCCCCCGCGGGGATGGCGGTGCCGTACCAGGCGATAGACTCCCAGCACAAACAGGATGGCCGCCACGGAGATCCGGAGGGCCGCCGGCGGCAAGGCCAGTCCCGCCAGAGCGGCCAGGAACACCACGGCGCCAATGGACAGCGCGTGGCCCGCTGCCAGGGGAGCGAGCGATCGCCAGACCGCCCAGGAGCTCTTTTCCTGCATGCCGAGCGCAACCGCAAACAGCCATCCCATTCCCGGATTGATCCCGTGCCAGGCGCCCAGCAGCAATAATGCCCCCCAGACCCACACGCCACTCCCGGTCACGACGGGTAACAATAGGAATCTGACGACGCGTCGCCGCCATCCAGGCGCACCTGGTGGCTGCGAAGGCCGTCAAATTCCAGGAAGAAGTTTCGGTCCAACTCCATTCCGCCTTCGGGCCGGGCGTTCACTTTCACCATCCAGCTCTTCATGCCTTCCGGATAGAGCTGGTCGTCAATCGCGCCGTAGAGAGAATTCGTAAAGTAAATGCGGCGTCCATCGCGGCTGATCTCGACCATTTGTGGACCGCCGTTCAAGGGCTGGTCCGGCTTTTTCGGATGTGCAGCGTGCCGCACTACCCCGCCAAGGTGCAGGGAACCGGTTTTCCTGGGGTTGAAAGGATCGCTAACATCGTACTGGATGAACTCGCCCGTACCCCAGCAGGATACGTAGAGAAAACGATCGTCCAGCGAAAGGTCAATGTCCGTAACGAACGGAGGGACCGCCTTGAAACCCTTCAGCATGGGCGGGAGCATCTCCGGATCAGCGGGTTCGGCGGGAATTTCGATGATTTTGCGGATGCCCCATTTCCCGTTATCGCGGTGCCACATCCAGACCGAGGCGGACAGGTCTTTCAGTGAAACCACCACGCCGACGAATCCATAGGACTCAGCGGGATTATGCGCCGGGCGAACCTCGAAGACCAGTTGCTGCTCCTTGCCCAGGTCGAGCACCTGCTGATGCCGGCGCCGGCGAAGGTCCCACACGTGAAGCGCATGCCCGTAACCGCTTGAAAGAAGCACCTCGGGAATAAGTCCCTTCTCGAAAGTTTTCGGCGTTCCCCACTCGCTGGAAATCACCGTGTCACACCCGAGGTGCCACCAGAAATCGTAGGCGAGGTGCTGGGGCCCGCGGTCGAGTTCCCATTGCCCCAGCACATCGAAGCTCTCCGGGTCCATCATGAAAATGCCGCCCGGGCCGTCGCCGGAAGGCGAACCAAGGGCGCTGACGTAGATTCCGTCCGGCCCGCAATGCACGGTGTGGGGCCGTGAATAGCCGGTGCGCCGGGCCAGTTCTTCCGGCTCGATAATTTTCACGATCCTCGGTTTTCGCGGGTCTGGCTTTGTGTCAATGATGTGGATTCTGGAGGACACTATGCCGGGAACCACAAGGTAACGCCGCTCCATGTGAGCGTGCGGCGCGTAAGGGGCCAGACAGGAACTGCAGGCGCTCCAGCCGAAATGATGCAGTTCATCGCCGGCGTTCGGCATTTCCACCTGGCCTACCACCTGGCCGTATTTGGATGAAGACGAGTCCAAATCCACCACTGCCAGCGCATCATGCTTTCCTTCATGCGTGGGATTCAATAACACCAGAAAAGCGTACTTTTCCGGAGGCGCCTCCATCGCCATTTTGGGAGACGGATAGAAAGTAGGATCGGGCATCCATTGCGCCATGTAATTCCTCCTGATTTTTTTCCAAACCACGCCGCCAACTGCTACAATGGGGCAGTCGGCAACAAAACCTGAGCGTAGATAGTCAGTTAATCCTTTAGGCCCCTGGGGCGTCTTTTAATAAAGCTGGAATATTCGTTAAGTTTTTGTTGACCGGCCATGGCCAGAAAATCTACCCTTTTTGAATTCGGTCCATTCCGGCTGAACGTGCGCGAAAGGCTGCTGACGCGTGACGGGCACGCCATCCCTTTGAGAGGAAGGGTGTTTGACACCCTCTATGTCCTGGTCAGAAGGCACGGTTGTCTGCTGACCAAAGACGAGTTGATGGCAGCCGTCTGGCCCGACAGCATTGTCGAAGAGACCAACCTCAATCACAACATTTGCATCATTCGCCGGGCCCTGGGAGAAAAGGCGACCGGCCAGCGATATGTCGAGACCGTGCCGAAACAGGGTTATCGCTTTGTCGCAGAGGTCAGGGAAGTGGACGACCCCGACGTTTCTGATTTCCCGGAGGAACCAGAACTTCGGCGACCATCGCAGAACGGCGGAGGGTCCTTCCCGGAAGCGGCTGCATCCTTACCGGCTGCGCAATCCGCTGACGCCGTGTCCGGCAGGACTTCCAGGGCGGCGCCGGCCTCGGGCGCTGCGTGGTATCGACTCCCGGCAAAACTTCCGCTCCTGGCCGTTGCAGTTTTAGTGCTGGCCGGATACTTTGGCTCGGAACAGCTTGGGATTCTTCATCGTCTGACGAATTCCAGGATACTGCTGGCGGTGCTTCCGTTCGAAGACCTGACAGGTGATTCAGGACAAATCTGCGTTGCCGATGGGCTCGACGACGAGATCATCTCTCAACTTGGACGCTGGAACACCGCCAGAGTCGGAGTCATCGCCCGCACTTCCTCCGAAGTCTATCAAGGGACGCGGAAGTCGATCGGCGAGATTGGGCGCGAACTGGGAGCCCATTACATTGTGGAAGGAAGCGTACGTCGCGATGAACGCAACTACAGGATTACCGTGATGCTGATTCGCGTGAAGGACCAGGCGCACCTCTGGGCCGCAAGTTACAATCGGACGGTGGACAGCGTTACGGACCTGCAGGTTGAGATCGCCAACCTCGTCACCAGTGAAATCGGCAGGAGCATCGAAGTCGAGGCCGACGACTCCTCGGGCGCCGGCGGTCCCCAGAGCTTCGGCACGACGCCTAAGACAGGGCAGGACACTGTCTTCTTCGCATCTTCGAGGGTCAAACCCTATGGCAATAGAATCGTTGCGCCAAAGAAACGCGTTCCCCGGCTATCCATGGAAGGTTAGCCTCGGCATGAATTCCCCGTCAGTTATCCGCTGTCGTACCCGATTCACTGCGAAAAACCACGCCGCTTAAGCTACGCGGACAAGTTCGGTTCCCGCTTGGGCTTCAGTGTAAGGCACACCTGATTGAGGTTGCGAACGAAAAGCTTGCGGACGACCAATGTGGGGTGAAGCCGTACAGTTATCGCCGGTCTTCATCCAGGGCGGGCAAAGGGGAAGAGACGCCGGAATCAGCGGCGCCTGTTGTGGATTCGTCGGCAGGCTGGCGGTAGAAAAATATCCCCAAAAAAGCACCAACGGCCGCTGCAACCAGCAAAAAAAAGATGAAAGAAATAACGACTCCCAGCGCTGTGCCGTGGATGGATTGCGCCCCTGCAACTTTCCCGATGCCGTAAGCCACAAAGGACGCTGCAAAAAGCACCAGAGCGTAGAAGGGAACACTCATTCTGCCCCGCCAGGCGGCAGCCGGGATCACCACCAATACAACCAGGCAGGATAGCGCGAGTGGAATAATCACCCCAAGGTTTACTGCCAGCACAATAGGTAGAAAGAAAAACCCAAGAAACGAAAACATCACCATGGACCGGTCACCCCACGAGAAACCGAAGCCGTCATCAGTACAATGCTAAGGGCAGGCCGTGCCGAAGTCAACCAAGAAACAGGTGGGTAGCGGACCAGCTTGCTTTGCGGCGTGATGTCCCCCGCCTGTCTCCAGTCAAACGACACGGACAGGGTGGCCGGGCCGCGATGGCGAACAAATTTGAGGCACAAAAATCAGACGCGGGTGTCGCGTTATTGCTGCTCCCAAAACAGAGCTTGGCGTCGTACGGCCACTGGACCTTCAGACAAAGTTGAAGCACTGTGGATCCGTCGTGAGGCAATCGCTTTACCGGCAGCCGCCGGGCCCCTCAACCAACGCCGCAAACACCATTGCACGGCTGTCCCAGCGGTTCCTTCTGAATGCCAGTGCTGGTGGCCTCCTCAAAACTTTCAGGTTGGCGCCCCAAAACAGTTAGGTGTTAGGGCGGGGAGGTGCGGTTCTCGAACGCAATCCCCGAGTCGAGCGGGGCAGAGCGCCAGAGCCCAAAGTCGTGCCACCAGCGAAATCCAGGCTACCTCGACGGATGCGTCTGATAATATTTAGAGTGCGCGACGACGGTTAACATAATCTGCCGCGCCAGCATCCCGCTTCTCTACCCATAAATTAAAGTGTTACTTTAATAATCAAGGGGCGCGGCGTCGTGGCTTTGAGGCCGCTTTTGTTGACGGCGGTGGCGCGAATCGGCTTGTCCGAAGGTGTAAAAAATCGCTGTTTCAAGGTGCTGCGGCATTACTCTGGAATTGGCCGGGGATTCGCGGTGGGCGGTGTGAGGTCGTACTTTGTCGTTCCTGCAGGAAGGTGGCACGGGCGCGGCGGATGCACGGCGTTTGGAGTGGTGTCAGGGGGCTATCTTGCATGGTTGGTGGGGCTTTCCGAGAAGGGCGGTGCGGCGCCTTGGCGAAATATTCTTTCGAACCTTTACGGCCTTGTGCTAAGTTAGTTTGTTTGCCGGAATAGCGACATAGTAATCTGCAATGCCCCTTATTGAAACAGAGGCCATCGTTCTCAGGACCTACCGGCTGGGGGAAGCTGACAAGATTGCATCGCTGCTCACCCGGCAACTGGGCCGAATACGCGCCGTGGCCAAGGGAGCTTTGAGCCGCAGGGGCCGCTACGGTGCGGCGCTGGAGCCGCTCAGCTATATTCGGGTCTGGGTTTATGATCGGGAGCAGCGGGACCTGCAGCGATTCGGTTCGGCTGAGATTGTGGAATCCTTTTTTGAGATGCAGACGGATTATCGCATCCAGCTTGCTGCGCAATATCTGGCGGAAGTCACCGAACGCTTCCTGCCCGACCGGGAAGTGAACGAGCGCGTCTTCCGGCTGCTGCTGGCTGTTTTGAGGGCTTTCAAGCGCTACGGCGAAGTGAATCGGTCGCTACTGTTTTTCGATTATTGGCTGCTGCGGCTGGGAGGGTTTCTCCCTGACCTGAGCCGATGCATGGCGTGCCAGAGGCCGTTTGCGGGTGAAGACGGTTTCTATGATCCGGTGGCCGTCGCACTTGTGTGCGCACAGTGCAAGGGCGGCGTTTCGAATGAGCAGGTCTCAGCGGGTGCCCTGGGGTTGGTTCCGGCGTTTCGTACGGCCCGCATCGAACAGTGGATCGAAAAGGAAGCCGCCCCGCAGGGCATCAGTGAACTTCGGCGGCTGCTGGAACAGATCATCGAGGCGCACCTGGAGAAAAGGCTGACCACGCGAGCGATGTTGGCGGATGAAATTTAGCCTCCGGGAAGTGATAAAACCAGAGTCTGAATCGATAGGGACTATGGCGGAAAACGCATCGGCAGTAAGGGCAGGAGTAAACGGCCTTACCTTCCAGGACATGGTAAGCCGGCTCACGAGTTTCTGGGCGCGGCAGGGCGCGGTTGTGGCGCTACCCTATGACATGGAGGTTGGGGCAGGAACGATGTGCCCGGAGACTTTCTTCCGTGTTCTTGGGCCGAAACCTTGGAGCGTGGCGTACGTTCAGCCGTCCCGGCGGCCTGCAGACGGGCGGTACGGCGAAAACCCAAATCGACTGATCAAGCACACCCAGTTGCAGGTGATACTTAAACCACCACCTGAGGATGTTCAGGACATCTACCTTCGCAGCCTCAGGGATATCGGAATTGACTTCCACAACCATGACATCCGGTTTGAGGAAGATAATTGGGAAGCCCCAACTTTGGGCGCATGGGGAATTGGCTGGCAGGTGATGCTCGACGGACTTGAAATCACGCAGTTCACCTATTTCCAGCAATCGGGTGGTGTGGATCTCGACCCGATCTCGGTTGAGCTGACTTACGGCCTGGAGCGGATTGCCGC
Source organism: Terriglobia bacterium (assembly GCA_035712365.1). Lineage (NCBI taxonomy): Bacteria > Pseudomonadati > Acidobacteriota > Terriglobia > Terriglobia bacterium. The sequence goes on along the minus strand of DASTAW010000008.1, from coordinate 55,453 downwards.
CTTTCTTCAGAACGTTAACAATGTGTATGAAGTTAAGTGGAACAGCTTGGTGAAATACGGGGACCTTAGGCATCGTGAAGAGTTCGAGCTGTCATTATACGATTTTGAATCCGCCTCACCCGAAGCGATTCGTCAACTTTTTGAAATCTACGAAGCTGAGGCTGTACGGCTGCTGAAGGACTACTTTGCCGCTGGCCCGGCCCACTGGCCAACCCGCTTCCCGCTGCTCAAGGTGTATGAGTTCTGCCTGAAGTGCTCGCACCTGTTCAACATCCTTGACGCCCGGGGCGCCATCAGCGTCACCGAACGTGTTGCACTCATCACACGCATTCGAAAAATCGCCACGGAAGTGGCTCAAGTTTACCTTGAACCATCCACCGCCGCAGCAGAGATTAGACCAGCATGACGATTGCGCAGAAAGACCGCACAGAACCACTGCTGATCGAGGCGGGAGTCGAGGAGATTCCTGCGCGCTTCCTTGCTGGCGCCCAGCGAAACTTGGGACAGCGGCTGAGCGAGGCTTTGCAAAGTCTGCGGCTGGTTCCGACGGATGCGCAGCCCGTCAGCACCTATTCGACTCCGCGCCGGCTGGTTGCTCATGCCCCACAGATTCTGGCACGACAGCCTGATGAAACGGAAGAGATCATCGGGCCGCCTGTCAAAGTTGCTTTTGACCAGGCAGGCAATCCCACTCGGGCTGCCGCGAGCTTCGCTGAGCGAAACTCATCCTCGGTGAGTAAGCTGCTCAAAATTGACACACCCAAAGGACTCTATTTGGGTCTGCGGAAGCGAGTCCGGGGGCGCTCTGCACGTGACGTCCTGGCTAAGGCATTGCCTGAAGTAATCCTGGGTATCAGCTTCCCTAAGAGTATGTACTGGACCTCAAAGGCTGGCCCCAGATTCATCCGCCCCATCCGGTGGTTGTTGGCTATTCTGGCAGAAGGCGAGGGAGTGAGGGTCATTCCTTTTGAGATCGCAGGAGTGCGGTCGGGGAAGTCAACTTATGGTCATCGGGTGGCCGGGTCGAAAGCCATTCCGGTCAGAAGTTTTGAGGAGTACTCTGCCAGGCTGCGCGAGCACCACGTTGAAATTGATCCCAGAACGCGCTCGGAAACTATTCGCTGCGGAGTTAAGGCACTACTTGAAGGAACGAGCCTGAACGCCGTTCCAGATGAAGCCCTCCACGAGTGGGTTATCAATTCAACCGAGTGGCCCCACGCCGTTCTGGGCGGTTTCGACCGGCGGTTCCTTCATCTGCCGCGGGAAATTCTGGTGACCGTAATGCGCGACCACCAGAAATACTTTGCGGTCGAGAACGAGGCCGGGGAACTCCAACCCAATTTTGTGACTGTGATGAACCTTGGGCAGGACACTGCCGGCCTGATTCGCGAGGGGCACGAACGTGTGCTGACAGCCCGGTTTGCCGATGCCGAATTCTTCTGGGAGGCTGACCTTCGCATCCCGCTGGAGTCGCGCCAGGGAATGCTGGAAAAGGTGACCTACCAGGCTGAGATGGGAAGCTACGCCGCGAAAGTTGAGCGGACGGCAGCAATTGCGCGCCATATCTGCACGGAGCTGGAATCTCGGGGCGCCCTGGATGCTGAGGGCAGCGGTCATGTGTCACGAGCGGTCCATCTGTGCAAGTGCGACTTGACCACCCAGATGGTGCGCGAATTCACCGAACTGCAGGGAGTTGTTGGCGGTCTGTACGCGCGTGAGCAGGGCGAGCCTGAGGCTGTTGCCGATGCCATCTATGACCACTACAAGCCAGCGAGCATCAATGATGAAGGCCCTCGAAACAAGGTCGGCGCTGTTGTAGCGCTTGCCGACAAGCTTGACAGCTTGGTAGCCGGCTTCTCCGTTGGTCTTGAGCCAACCGGGTCGAGTGACCCGTTCGGTTTGAGGAGGGCGGGGAATGGGATCATCAAAATCGCCGTCGAATCGCTCCCGGCGCTCGATCTCGCCCATATCACCGCACGGGCCATCGAAATCGCCGACGCGGGGCTTCCAAGCAGCAAGGGAGAAGAACTTGGCCATCGTGTCAACGACTTTCTGCGTGAGCGGCTGGAGTTCTACTTACGAGAGGTTGCAGGAGTTCGGTATGACACAGCGCGGGCGGTTCTGAGTCCCGCGATCCCTGCCGGCTCGAGCATTCCGTCCGTGGTGCTCGCTCGCGCTAAGGCGCTTGAGCAGGTTCGTGACACCGAAGATTTCCTGGCGCTGGCTGCCGCCGCCAAGCGTACTCGAAACATCCTGACCAAGTCGGCGGGATCAGACCTCAAGGGTGATAATGCGCCCGTCAATAGGGATCTGCTGGGCGAGGGTCCGGAGCGCGAATTGTATTCTGCGTACCTTGGCCTCATGAACGATCTCGGGAGCTTGAACAAGTCTGGCGAGTTTGAGGCGGCATTCCGCACCATGGCCGGTATCAGACCTCAGGTGGATCGCTTTTTCGACAAGGTCCTCGTGATGGCCGAGGATCCCGCGTTACGAGAGAACCGACTCAGGTTGCTAATCGGTTTGAACCGTGATGTCTTTACCCGGCTTGCGGAGCTGTCAGAGATCGCAGTCGAAACCTAAATTGGACGGGGGCGGTCAAGTGCGGTAGATGTGGAGGGGCCGGACGCATCTAAAGTATTGCCTCAGCTTTTGTCGGCGCGCCGACATCCGGGGCCAAGGGTCGGCCAATCCGCTGTGGCACGACCATTCGGCCCGTAAGTTTTGACCGCGGCACTGGCGAGGAAACGGTGCCGCGCACACTGCGCCACTATAATTAACCGGGACCTCATCAACTCCGGTAGCCTTCGGGCCGTGCGCAGATTTCATCAGAAGGAGAGCAGTAATCATGGAAAAATTTGTCTATTTTTTTGGCAGCGGCAAGGCCGACGGCCACGGAACCATGAAAGAGGTGCTGGGCGGGAAGGGGGCTGGCCTCGCGGAGATGACCAACGCCGGGCTGCCCGTTCCTCCCGGTTTTACCATTGCAACATCAGCGTGCCGTGCCTACTTCGAAGGCGGTAACAGCCTACCTAAGCAGGCGGCTTCCGAATACGAAGCGGCGCTGGAGCGGCTGGAAGCCCTCCTCAAGCAGAAGCTCGGCGACGCCCATAATCCGCTCCTGGTCTCCGTTCGCTCGGGCGCCAAGTTTTCGATGCCGGGAATGATGGATACCATTCTGAACCTTGGGATGAATGACCAGGTCGTTGAGGCGGTGGCCCGCAAAACCTCTAATCCGCGCTTTGCTTACGACAGCTACCGCCGCTTCATCCAGATGTTCGGAAACGTGGTGCTCGAAATTCCCAAAGACAAGTTTGAGAACGTCCTCACTGCCCAGAAGAAGAAACGCAAGTTCACCCAGGACACCCAGCTTACGGCCGACGATTTGAAGCAGGTGATCCAGGGTTATAAGCAGATTATCGGGAAAGCCACAGGCAAAGATTTTCCGCAGGACCCGCGCGTGCAGCTCAGGATGGCCATCGAGGCGGTTTTTCGTTCCTGGAACAACCCGCGCGCTATGACCTACCGTCGCATGAACAAAATTCCTGATGAGATTGGGACGGCAGTGAATGTCCAGGCCATGGTGTTCGGAAACATGGGCGACACTTCCGGAACGGGTGTGGGCTTTACCCGCAATCCAGCCACCGGCGAAAACAAGTTTTATGGCGAATTCCTCATGAACGCCCAGGGCGAGGACGTGGTGGCCGGCATCAGGACGCCAGTACCGATTGCCGAACTGCAGAAGGTCATGCCTGGCGTCTACGACCAGTTGCGCGAAATCACCTCCAGGCTGGAGCACCACTACAAAGATGTGCAGGATTTTGAATTCACCATCCAGGAAGGCAAGCTCTACATGCTTCAGACGCGCACCGGCAAGCGGACAGGAAAGGCAGCCGTAAAGATTGCCGTCGATCTGGTGGACGAAGGAATCATCACGTCGAATGAGGCGCTGATGCGCGTTGAACCTGACCAGTTGAACCAACTACTTCATCCAATACTTGATGAATCAAAGCCTTTGAAAGTGATTGCGAATGGCTTGCCAGCTTCTCCAGGGGCCGCCGTCGGGCGTATCGTCTTTACGGCGGAAGATGCTGTCGAAAAAGGGAAGCAGTATCCCGTGATTCTGGTCCGTGCGGAGACGGTCCCTGACGACATCCACGGCATGGAAGTTGCCGCCGGAATTCTGACCTCGCGCGGTGGCATGACTTCCCACGCGGCCGTGGTGACCAGGGGGATGGGCAAGTGCTGCGTGGCCGGCTGCGGCGCCGCGGAAGTGGACGAGAAAAAGAAGCAGATGCGCATTGGCAAGCTGACCCTCAAGGAAGGCGACTGGATTTCACTTGATGGCTCGACCGGGCGGGTGATCCTCGGACAAATCAACACGCAGCTTCCTGACCCCTCGAGCGGCGATTTTGCCACTTTCATGGGTTGGGCCGACGAGGCCCGCCAACTTGGCGTGCGCGCTAACGCAGATGTCCCACGAGACGCCTCAGTGGCCCGCCGATTTGGCGCCGAGGGTATCGGGCTCTGCCGGACCGAGCATATGTTTTTCGCCAGCGACCGCCTGCCGCACGTTCAGCGGATGATTATGGCCTGTAAAGACACGGCTGATGAAAAGGAGGCGGCCGCCTACCACAAAGAGCGCCGTGCTGCCCTCGCCAAGCTTCTCCCCATGCAGAGGAAAGACTTCATGGGATTGTTTAAGGCCATGGACGGCCTGCCGGTCACCATCCGGACGCTCGATCCGCCGCTCCACGAATTCCTTCCCAAGCGCGAAGAACTGATGGTTGAGATCGCCGTTCTTGAAGCGAAAGGGAAGAAGGGAACCAAGCTGAGCCAGCTCAAAAAAATGCTGGCCGTAGTTGAAGGACTGCATGAATTCAATCCCATGCTGGGTCTGCGCGGGTGCCGCCTCGGCATCATGTACCCGGAGATTACCGAGATGCAGGCGCGAGCCATTTTTGAGGCGGCAGCGGAATGCAAAAAGAAGGGCATCGACGCCAGGCCGGAAATCATGATCCCGCTGGTGGGCGATGTCAGGGAACTGGCGCTGCAAAAGGAAATCGTCAACCGCGTCGCCGAAGAGGTTTTCGACAAGAAGGGGACCCGTGTGGAATACCTGGTGGGCACCATGATTGAACTCCCCGCCGCGGCGCTCTCCGCCGCTGAGATTGCCGGCGAGGCGGAGTTCTTCAGCTTTGGGACTAATGACCTGACGCAAACCACCTTCGGCCTTTCCCGCGACGATTGCGGAAAAATTATTGCCGCCTATGTGAAGCAGAAGATCTGGCCTGCGGATCCCTTCGCTGTCATGGACCCGAAGCGCGTCGGGCGGTTGCTCAAGATCGGCACGTCTGAAGGGCGGAAGGCGCGCGCCCATCTTAAGGTGGGGATTTGCGGGGAGCACGGAGGCGATCCATCCTCCATCCAGGTTTGCGCTGATGCCGGATTGAATTATGTGAGCTGCTCGCCCTATCGCGTGCCCATCGCCCGGCTGGCGGCTGCCCAGGCAGCCCTGCGCAGGGCAGAGGAGGAGAAGCCAGCCGCAGAGATCTATACCACGGCGTAGTGCCGCGCGCCATGACAGTCACTCGCGCGGCTGACCGTGGGAGCAGTCTGGAAAAAAAACAGAAACATCACGCAAAGGCGCAGAGGCGCGAGGTAGGAGAAAAACCTCCGTGCGAAACAGAAGTGATCTCTGAAGCCAGCATGTGGCACGCCGTGGAAGTGCTCGACCTCAAGTATTACTTTAATCATTGAATTTGTCGCCCCGACCCAGGTTCAATCGGCCTGACCGATTGCTTGCCGCAATGTCGGCGCGCCGACATGGAACCCTTCCCGCCAGAACCGGGCACCGTCGAAACGCAATCATCGCAGGCCCGTTTTTCAGGTTTTGATCCGCATCAACAGGTAGACGCCCGCCAGACTGAACAGGACGTCCGGCGACCAGGCGGCGACTGCCGGCGGAAGCTGGCTCAGGTTGCCCATCGCCTCAAACAGGCTTGAGACGGACCAGTAGACAATAGCGATGCCGATGCTGAGGGCGATCCCGGCGAGCGCGCCGCGGCTGCCGGTAGAGAACGCGAAAGGAATGGCAATCAGGGTCACGACAAAAGCGATCAGCGGATAGGAGAATTTGCGGTAGAAGGCAACGGAGAGGCGCACCACATCGAACCCGCTTTGCTTCAGGCTGTGGATGTACTGGCGCAATTCAAGTACGCTCATCTGCTCGGAAGGTTTAACTTCCTTCTTGAAATACGACGGCGACTCGTTCAATTCGTCGAAGGTATGGACCGCAAACGCCTGATAATCACTGACCCGCCCATTCGAAAAATCGCGCGTCCAGCCGTTTTCCAGCACCCAGCGTTTGATCTGGGGTTCCCAGAAAGCCCGCTCGGCGTAGATGCGCCGCTTGAGGTGGAACGAATTCTGATCGATTTCAAAAACCGAGAGGCTGGCGAAAACGTTCAGGTCAGGATCGAAAAACCGGTAGTTGTAGATTTTGTCTCCATTGCCGGAAATCCACTGGCGGTCTGGCCGATACATGGTCTGGGCGGGTTTTCCCTTGATCTGATTTCGAAGCGAGTCCTGCTGCTGGTTGGTCCCAGGCAGATAATCGTTGCCGAGCAGGAACATGCCACCGCTGAGGAGACCGGCGCCCACCAGAATCGGCAAAGAAATGCGATAAAGACTGATGCCGGCCGACTTGATGGCGGTGACCTCGTTCGACTTGCTGAGCAGTCCAAAGCTGACGAGAGTTGCAACCAGAATGCTCAAGGGCAGCATGAGGTAAATAACCTGCGGGGCCAGATACCAATAATACTCAATGACCAATTGGGGCGAGATCTGATGACGGACAATATCGCCCAGCAACTGGAAGAAGTCAAAAATCATATAAATCCCGGTGAACGTAATCAGCAACAGCACCAGATAAAAAAGCCAGCTCCGAAACACGTAAAGATCGAGAATCTGGAAAGCTCGCCCGCCAAAATTCCGGCGTTTCAGTTTGCGCGGCTGGCCATCGGTCCGGCCGTTGCCTGCGTGGAAGCGTTCGATCGCGCGGCCGATGGTCTCAAGCCCGGCGTGAAGAGAATCCACTCCTGTACGCACCCGGTTGGTCTGGCGCAGCATGATGAGCCCGGCAATGGCGAATGCGACGTTTGCCATCCATAAGCCGGAAATGGGATTCAGCCGCCCCTCTTTCGCCAGGTTCAGGCCGGAAGCCATCAGGACATAGTAGATGAACACCAGAAGAATGCTGAGCATCAGGCCAAAGGCTTTGCCACCCTTGCGGGAGATGAGTCCGATCGGGACTCCGACGAGGGCCAGCACCAGGCAGGCAACCGGCAGCGCAAGTCTGTAATTCAATTCCACCATGGCCGCGTGACGTTCTCCGGGGGTGTGAAGCCCCTCGATGAGCGCCGCCGGCGAACGCATGGAAGGTGTGAGGCGTTGCTCAGCAGTTTCGGTGCGTTCGGAGATGGGGACTTGCCACTTGTCAAACGACGTCACGGTATACTGCTGCCGGTGCTGCGGGTCAAATTCATGGGTAGCTCCGTTTTGAAGGTAAAGCATCGTCTGGCCGGAAGCGTCATCGTTCACCAGGCGGCCCGATTCCGCCAGCGTAACCTTTACTTCATTGTTCTGGCTGCGGTCAACGACGAAGACCCCGCGCCACTGGGTGTTCGAGCTCGTAACGTCTTTCAAGTACAACAGGAGATGGGGGAATTGTTCGATGAAGACGCGGGGCTGGATCTCATAGCTGGCCTGAGCAGCCGCCAGGCTCGCTTCAGACTGATCGAGAGATCGCGCCGCCGCCGGCGCCAGATACAGGCTCATCCAGGAGGTCAGCACCCATCCACAGATTGCAAACGTCAGCACGGGCCGCAGAAATTGCGCCTTGCCAATGCCCGTGGCGCGGATGGCGATGGTTTCGCTGTCCGCCGACATGCGGCTGAGGCCAATCAGCGTGCCCAGCAGCACAGCCATGGGGATGGTGATGACCAGAATTCTGGGGAGCAGCAACAGAAAAAGAAATGCGTCCTGCGTGGCGGGAAGGTCCCGGCGCGCCACCAGTTCGAGAATCTGGCTGAGAGGCCGTACGTAGAGGACAAACGTGAAGACCACCAGCCCTAGCAAGCTGTGCGCAACCAGTTCCTTGAAAATGTAGCGGGTGAGTATTCTCATCGCCGGTTTCCGCGAAGTTTCATTGCCGGATTATCCTGAACGAAGCATCGCCGCGAGGCTGCGCCAGCGCATAGGCCCATGCATACGCGATTGAAAGTCGTTTACCAACTTCAAGAGTATGCCCCGAGATGAGGTACACGGGCAAGCCTTCTGCCTCGCATTAAAAACCGTGGAGCAAGCCTCCCGCACAGAGCGCAGACGGGAAGGATTTGCTTGCGGCGTAAAGTGAAAGTTTTGGATTAACTTTTGTCGGGCCGTTGAAACATTGCTTATGGCATCGATGCATTCGAGAGGAATCCTCACCGCGCTTTGCCGTTCCACTCCCACCCGGGAATAAGAACATCAACCGGGTTCGCGCCGACAGGCACAACGGTGATTAAAGACAGAGGGGCCGCGCGAATGATGGCCAGAGCGCCCGAGGCGCCGTCCGCCGCGGCCAGGACCCGCTCATCGGGGGTCAGCGCAAGTGCCCGGGGCGCCACGCCTACGTGGAGGGTGTTCAGTACCGTGCGATCAGCAACGTCGAATGCGGTGACAAAGCCGTCTCCCTGCGTGGCCACGTACATCACGCTCGAATCCTGCTTGAAGACGGCGGCGACAGGATCTCTTCCCGTGGGCAGCACCTGCTCGACGTTGGCGTGCGAGGCGTCAACAATTGTCATGGTTGACGATCCGTCGCTGAGGACGAAGAGTTCGCCTCCATCGGGCTTGAGGACCAGCCCGCCTGGCCTCGATCCCGTCTCAATGTGCGCGATGATGGTGCGCGAAGCGATTTGCGCCGCGGAGATTTTTTCGTCCCCGGTATCTGCCACAAAGACTACGGAACTGTCGAGCGAAACCGCGAGATTGCCGGGAGTTTTGCCGACCTCGACATCTCCGAGTATTTTTTGTGTTTCCGCGGCGATAAAGAACAACCGGTTACCTGCCGGGTCGCTGACAATCAACGTTTTGCCATCAGGCGTGATGGCCATGTGTGCGAGATTCGGAACCAGGTGGACGCGGCCGGTTTCTTTCAGCGTGTTGCAGTCGAGAAAAGCCACCTGCCCGGCCGGCGGATCAAGCACATAGGCGCGGTTTCCGTCGGGCGAGAACACGAGGTCGCCCGCCGAAGGCCCGATATCAACGGTGTGCGCAACGGTCAACGCCGGGAAATCTATCACGCTGATTTTCCCGGACTGTGATACCACGTAGATTTCCTGGCGGCCGGGTCTTCGGACAGCCTTTTCGGGCAGTGGGGCCACAGGAATTGTGGCGACCACTTTGGGATCTGCCAGATCAACAACGGCGACTGAGCCGCCCAGGTGGTTGACAACGAAGGCCATGTAGGGCCGCGGCGGAGGCCCTTGCCTGTGGCAGCTCGCGCAGGCAAGCACAAGCAAGGCGATAGCGCAAAGGGCGGAAACGCGCGTCGTCAACGCGGGGGCATCGCACGAAGCGGCTGGAGCTGAGCAATTTTGTGGAAGTCTCATGCGGCGGGTCGGCCCGTCTGGATAGCGAGTCCGAGGAATTTGCCATTGGTCACAGCCAGGAACCATATTTGCCACTAAAATGAAAATCCGCGGCCTGGGCAACCAGACCTGCTTCGGCGAGGCGCGAGAAAGCCCAGCGCATACACGTAGCAATTGGCTTCGACCGAAGCGAGGAAGTTTATCGCAGGGGGTGGAACAATACAACTGTGCCAGGGGAGCAGGTTGGTGGATGTTGATTTCTGCGGGTTCGAGCGCCAGGTCGTCGGCGTGACCGGGAGAGATCGGCTGCCTGAAAACATTTATCAAGTGTTGCTTGAGGAATTATCCAAGGCGGTCACGCGCAACCGTCATCGTACTTGAAAGAACGCAGAGTGGGACCTCGATGGGCGGCGAACTCAGGCAAGCCCTTAATGTAGAACTTCAACATGTCGGCGCGCCGACAATCCAGCGCATCGAGGGTTGCGCAATCGCCGGCAATCAGCATCTCTCCAAATACATCCCAATCTTGCGTGGGCCGCTTGCCCCTTTGCGGTTCGCCACGGTTGCTGTTCCGCCCGGCAATCCCTCGAAATTGACGCTTCCAAATAGGCTCTGTTAAGATGCCTCATGCCGAAAGCGCAGAAAAGCCGATTGCGGGTGGGAGTACACACCTCGATTGCCGGCGCTTTGGAAAACGCCGTTCGCCGCGCAGGCGAAATCGGCTGTGACACTTTCCAGATGTTTTCCGCCAATCCGCGCGGCTGGCGAACGATCGATCCCACGCCGCAGCAGTGCGAACGCTTCCGCGAAGAGCGTGAGGCCCGCAAGCTTTCACCGCTGGTAATACACGACAATTACCTGATCAACCTTGCCGCTGCTGATCCCGAAATTCGCCGGAAATCGGTTTCTGCGTTCCGGGGCGAACTGCGGAGGGCGCTGGCGCTCGGCGCCGAATACCTCGTGGCGCACCCGGGCAGTTCCAAAGGCTCCAGCGTTTCCCAGGCCATCGCGGCCTGCGTCGAATCGATCAAGCAGGCGGCCAGCGGGCTGCGCCTAGATGGACTGATGGTGCTGATTGAGAATACGGCCGGCCAGGGGTCCGCCATCGGCAGGAGCTTTGAAGAGGTCGCGGAACTTGTTTCGGGAGCCGGGAGTGAATTGCCGGCCGGGGCGTGTATTGACACCGCCCACCTGTTTGCGTCTGGTTATGCAATTCACACCGCGGCCGGGCTATCCAGGACGATCATCGAACTGGAAAAGACTGTAGGCCTTAAGAACGTTTGCGTGATTCACGCCAACGATTCGAAGCCGGCGTTCAACTCTCATGTTGACCGGCATGAGCATATCGGCCAGGGACAGATTGGCGCGGAGGCTTTCGGCAGGATCGTTTGCCATCCGAAATTGCGCAGAATCCCGTTCATCTGCGAAACACCGCTGGACGAGCCGGACGACGATCGGCGAAATCTTGCCATGATGCGCAAGTTGGCTGCCGCCTCGAAGCTGAAGGCAGTGCGGGTACTGGAGGTCGGCAATGATCGACAAGATCACTGACGGGCGCACGGACCTAGTATTTGAGTATCTGGAAGAAGGCCACGGCGCCGATTCCGTGGATCAGGATGGCGTTTCGCTGATTAAGTGGTGCGCATATTATGGCGACGTTAGCGCAATCAAGTATTTGCTTCTCAAGGGCGAATCACTCTCCTCGCTGGGTGAGAACTTCGGCTTGAACGGCGCAGCCTTTCACGGGCATTGGCGATTGGGACAGTTCCTGATCGAGCGCGGCGCGGACACCAAGCACCCGCAGAGTGACACCGGCGAAACGCCGCTGCACGCTGCAACCGCATCTAATAAGCTGGCGCACCATAACGTGGTGAAGGTACTGATTGCCAGTGGCGCCAATCCAAACTGCACCACCAAGCCGTCGGTGGGAACTGGCGCCTTCATGCGCGATTGTCGAACTAAGGGCGAGACCCCTTTGCACCGTGCCGCCGCATTCGCAAGCGAAGAGACCATTCAACTGCTGCTGGATGCCGGCGCCGGAGTGGAGGCCAGAGACATGCACGGCGACACGCCCCTGAGCTGGGCAAGCTGGTATCAGCGGCCCGATTCGATTTTGAAGAAACTGTGCTATGGTAACTTTTCTGTGCGCGCAGGCAGACTTTCCATGGAAGCATACCTTCTCGGGAAACCGCACGGTTAGTTGATCTGCCTTGACAGGGTGCGTGGTGCTGGCGTGGGCTGCATACCCGAGAGTTAACACACCGCAATCGCATTTCAACATTCATCATTTGGATATGAACACAAACTACGATCCTCAGAAAATTGAAGCGAAGTGGAGGAAGCTCTGGGCTGAGCAGAACCTGTTTGATGCTGACGCCAATCCCGGGAGCAAGAAGTACTATGTGCTTGAGATGTTGCCCTATCCTTCCGGCGACATTCACATGGGCCACGTCCGCAACTATTCAATCGGTGATGCCTTGGCGCGCTACATGTGGATGAAAGGCTTTAACGTCCTTCATCCAATCGGATGGGACTCTTTCGGACTGCCCGCCGAGAACGCGGCCATCAAGCACCAGCGCCCGCCCGCGGAATTCACTTTCGCTTATATCGACCGCATGCGCCGGCAGTTGAAGCGGCTGGGCGTCAGCTACGACTGGCGCCGCGAAGTAACCACTTGCGTGCCCGAGTACTACCGCTGGAACCAATGGTTTTTCCTGAAGATGTATGAGCGCGGCCTGGCCTATCGCAAGAAGAGCCGCGTGAACTGGTGCCCCCAGTGCGAAACCGTGCTTGCCAATGAGCAGGTGGTGGACGGCTGCTGCTGGCGCCATGAAGAGACGCCGGTGGTGGAGAAGGAACTCGAGCAGTGGTTCCTGAAGATTACCGATTACGCCGAGCGACTGCTGGACGACATGCAAAAACTTGTTCGCTGGCCGGAGCGCGTCCTGGCCATGCAGCAGAACTGGATTGGGAAGTCGAAAGGGACAGAAGTTGATTTCAGGATCGAAGACCTTGACCTTCCAGTTCGCGTCTTTACCACTCGCGTGGACACAATTTTCGGATGCACGGTGGTCTTCTTGGCTGCGGAACACCCACTGGTTGAGAAACTCATCGCAGCATCGGAAAAACCGGAGCGCCTTCGGAGCGAGGTGGAACGCATCAAAGCATCCGCCATCCGCGCCCGGGTTGAAGTAAACCTTGAAAAAGACGGGGTGGCGACCGGATTCAGCGCGCGCAATCCTTACAGCGGGGAACCTGTTCCCGTATGGGTGGCGAATTTTGTGTTGATGGATTACGGTACCGGGGCTGTGATGGCGGTGCCCGCCCATGATGAGCGGGACTTCGAGTTCTGCACCACTTTCAATCTGCCCATCCGAACGGTTATTGTGCCGAAGGACAGAGGACCTCAAGTAGAACTTGAAGCTGCTTTCACAGAGTATGGCAGGCTGGTAAACTCCGGCCTCTACACTGGTCTCACATCGGAGCAGGCCATCGAGCGCATGACGAACGATGCTGAACATGCGGGATTCGGCAAGGGGACCGTCCAGTACAGAATCAAGGATTGGGGTATCTCACGGCAGCGTTACTGGGGCACGCCGATTCCCATGGTCTATTGCCGCTCCTGCGGAGTTGTGCCGGTCCCGGAATCGCAACTGCCGGTCCTGCTGCCGGCGGAGGTGAAACTGACGGGAACGGGACAGTCGCCGCTGGCCAGCGTTCCGGAATTCGTCAACACAACATGCCCAAATTGCGGCGGCCCGGCGCGCCGGGAGACGGACACGATGGACACCTTCGTCGATTCGTCGTGGTACTTCTACCGATACGCCGATCCCAGGATTGACACGTCGCCCATCAACAGGGAAGCCGTGGATTACTGGTTTCCTGTGGACCAGTATATCGGCGGCATCGAGCACGCGATCCTGCACCTGATTTACATGCGCTTCTTTACCAAAATGATGATGGACATCGGGCTGGTCAGTTTTTCCGAGCCCGTGGCACGGCTGTTTACGCAAGGCATGGTGATCAAGGACGGCGCGAAGATGTCCAAGTCCAAGGGAAACGTGGTCGATCCCACAGCCATGTTCGAGAAGTATGGCGCCGACACGGTGCGCCTCTACATGCTGTTCGCCGCGCCGCCTGAAAAGGACCTCGATTGGAGCGATACGGGAATTGAAGGCGCTTCACGCTTCCTGAATCGCGTTTATCGTGCAGTCGCCAAATACGCGGACAACCTCGCCGCGGTGGAATCGATGCTGGGGAAAGCTGCGCGTCCCGCGGTTGTTCCAGAATATTCAGCCGACGAGCGGAAGCTGCTTCGCAAGACCCACCAGGTGCTCCGGCATGTAACCGAGGATATGGAAGATCGCTGGCATTTTAATACCGATATTGCCCTGGCCATGGAACTGGTGAACGAACTTGCCGGATTGGAGTCCGCGATTTCAGGCGGCAAGGTTCGCGCGGAAGCAGTTAAAGAAACACTTGAAGTATTGGTCCTGATTATGGCTCTCTTCACGCCTCACATCGCCAATGAGCTTTGGGAGGGGCTCGGCCATACCGGCGCTACCCTGCGCGTCGCCTGGCCGGCGTATGACGCCGGGCTTGCTGCTGAAGAAGAACTTGAACTTCCCGTCCAGGTGAACGGCAAGCTGCGCACCCGCATTCGCGTAGCGGTGGGGGCGAGCGAGGATCATATCCGGCAGCTCGCGCTTGCTGATGAAAAGGCCGCCCAGTATATCAATGGGCGCCAGATTGTCAAAGTTATTGTCGTACCGCAGAAGCTCGTCAATATCGTCGTCAAATGAGTCGTCTCCGGTTGGTTGTTCAGTGGGCAATTTGCTATGGTTAGCTGTTGCCACTCTCCTGCCATCCCTGCAGGGGGTAGAGCAGGGAACAGATTCTTCCTGCAGTGAAGCCGATTACCGATATGCCCTGAAGAGCGATACGCTCTTCGAAGGAGAAAGCAGGCCGATAATGGTCAACCCTGCTGAAGTAAAAGCTGCAAGGGTTCAAATGCTGAACGCACGAAAGGCACTCGAGAACTACGAAAAACTCAAGGGCCACGCCGCGTCCACAGAGCACACAAGGCTCATCAAGGTGTTCGCCAACACCGCAAAGATTTACCTCAGAGTTTCAATGAGCGAGAACGACTAATACTTTCTAAAGTGTATAATTCCGCAGAATACATTTGATTACAAACCTGCTGCGAACGTCCATTACCCACACTCAACACTCAATACTCAACGTGTCCGACACTGTCAAACCGCTACTCGTGGATATTCTTAGAGCGTACGATCTGCCAGACTCGAGCCTTGGTGACGAATCGGGCCGCTAAGCGGCAGTCCATGGCTGAAGGTGTACCTGTGCACGGAGGGTCGTGGTGGGAAGGGTCCGGGGAACTTGCCCCGAAACAATCGCATGATGACTGGCCCAGGCCGAAACAGGGACAGCCTACCTTTTTCCTGGAACGCGAAAATGCAGAGGATCTCTAAGATTTTGAAGTTCCCGGTAATAATAGAGGGCTGTAGGACGCTTCCCGCTGAGTCGAAGTCTCTTCAGGAATTCGATTTCTTCTTCGGTCGCATCGCCGCTTAGGAAAGCATTGCGGAGAAATTCCTTAAGTCCCGGCTCTGTGTCGAGGACTGGTTCCGGTTCTTTCTCTACGAACTCAAACGTCGTAGTGTGGCCAGGGGATACTCTCGAATTTAACCTGACCTCCACCCTAAAATTAGCGAGGTCAATGTCCCAGGATTCGACCAGCGGATCCAAGAATGAGACGCAGTTCTCGATCGATACGTCGAAAACGTCCGTGTCCAGGAACTCGAGGATGGAAACCCGTATGTCTTCGAAGCTACGGTTGCTCAGTCTGGCCACCAGCCGGAGCCAGTTTTCATTTTCCAGTTCTTCCCTGGCAGCCTGTTTAACCACGTCCAAGAGCTTCTGGGTAATGAGGCGTTCGACTTCGCCGAAGGGCTGCTTTTCAAAAATCGCCTGCATTTGCTCCTGATTTTCGGGTTTACATTTGCGGAGCACCAATTCGCGGACCCCTTTGAACAACGGTGCGGGCGGGTCCGCCAATTTCCTTTTGAGCCGTTCCTGGCGCTGCAGGTCTGCCAGCTTAGCCAGTTCACCTTCTGGAAGCTTCAAGAACTTTGACATCTTGTCGTAGATATCTGTTCGAGCAGGCGCCGGAGGCATTTTTTTTCGAGTCAACAATTGCGAAATGTAGGACTCCGTGACCTGCGCGGCGCTCGCCAGATCCCGCTGCTCAAGGCCCAATTCATCCAGGCGGTGTCTCATTACCAGGGAAATATCCATCGGCCTCTTCGCCTGTTAACTTACAGTAGTTAACCTTCGTAGATTATCTCCGATTTCGCTTGACAGGTAAAGTTAATTAACTCATGCTGGTTAATGAGACAACTCCTCCCCATCAGTCTCCAGACAACCTGAACTAAGTCGGGTTACCTGCAATCGCACCTCTTAGACTACAACCCAGGAGGTTGCTTATGTTTGCACGATGTGTCTCCATGCATCTAAAGGCCACTAGTGTCGGGGAGTTTACCCGAGCGATCGAGGACGAAGTCATTCCGCTGCTTCGAAAGCAGAAAGGTTTCCTGGACGAAATTGTCCTCGCCGATCCCGGTAAGACGGAAGCAGTAGGGATCAGTCTGTGGGACCGGAAAGAGAGCGCTGAAACCTATAACCGTGAGACTTATCCTCAAGTGCAGAAGGCCCTGGGGAATTTCCTTGAAGGGACCCCTGTAGTTAAGACCTATGAGGTCACCAGCTCGACCTTTCACAAGATCGCTGCTCACGCAGCAGCCTAGGCCTCCGGCCTTGGCGTTCATTGAGGGCGGCAAGTCCGCCCTCTTCCTTCTCATGCAAAGGACGATCCGTCGATTGCCGGAGATTAAGAAATGAGGCGTGTATTATGATGTTTACGAATCCGATGTTCACGAAAATTATTAAGCTCGTTTGTGCTGGGGCGCTGCTGGTGACGGCATTCTGGGTAGCCCCGCCAGGTGTTGAGATCCTGCGAGACATACTCATCAGTGTGGGCGCTATAACGGTCGCCACTGAGGCAGTCGCCCTCCCAAAATACCTTTGGGCAGCCGGGTTCGTTGCAATTGCCGTCCTGTTTAATCCCATAGCGCCCGTCGCACTCTCCCGGAATGTGTTTCTCGTTCTGGATTTGGCCTGCCTGCTGGCGTTTATGATCTCGCTTGAGGCTCTCAAGAGCCGGCCGATCCTGTCCATTCCCTCTATTACCAATCGAACGCCGGGAAGCCAATCACTCTGAGCGGACTGGCGCTGGACCGGGAACGCCGCCGCCTGTCGCTTGCCCAGCGTCTTCCGGGATCCAGCCAAGGGGTATTCCGAGTGAGTAGCCTAAGGACCGGAGGAAGACGGACTTTTGCCCTCGGTGAGAGGGGCAAGTTTACCCGCTCTCATCAGGAGAAGAGGAATCGGGTGCAGTTAGAAACGAGGTGTCCCATGCTTATGAGAATGATGGGGTGGGTTTCTATCCCGGCATTGTTCCTGGTGCTGTGGGCGTTATTATGGCCCTTGTCAGCCGTCTATCTCATTCTTGTGGCATCTGCGGTTTGTGTAGGGGCCATGGTGGGCTTCCAGGCGGGCCGCACAGCGAAACCCTTTTGGGAGGCCAGGAGCGTGACAATTTCGCGCAAGGTGAAATATGAAAACTAGAATTCAGCGGACTCGATTGCGGAGAATTTTCGGTCCAAACAAGCCTCTAATCATATGTCTGGACGGATGCCGCCGGCACCGCGTGGTCCAAGTTCATCGACGCGACTCGTCGCCGAGGAAGGTCCAGCATGAATTCAGGCAAAGCCTTTCGATTTGCCACGGGATCTTCCAGACCAACACTCCGTGCATGAGCTAATGCGCGACAGGTGAATGCGGATGAATTTCAGACCTCTCCATGATCGAATACCTGATCCAGCGAGCTAAAGAGAAGGAAGCGGGTGTAGGGCGGAACCATCGCTCCCCGGCACAGGCAGGGCGAAACCTCAAGAAGGCCAAGTCATCGCCGTTGAGCATGGCAAGAAAACCGAAGGCGGAAAGGTGGAAGCGATTAATTGGTTGGCAATGGGACCAAGCCAAATTGTCTGCCGCCTGACCGATAAGCCCGGGGCACGCATCGGAGGAAGCTTTGTCAGAAAGACATGGTGACAAATCAAGGTTCGGCCGGTTACGAAAGCAGAAGATACTCCGGCGGAAGCAGTCTCGCGAATTGCGAAAGGCGCTGGAAACACAGCAGCAAAACGTTAGGGTGCTCCCGACGCCGAAACAGGCCTAGTTTACCGGAGGGCCGCCGGGCGGCATAGGGGTAAAGAGGCCAATCTGCTGTCCGCGTCGTGCAGGGAGAGGAAAGGATCTGCCATGTATATCCAGTATCGCGGTTTCTCTTTCGATGCAACCTCTCGAATCTATGCTTATCGTGTGATCGACCCGCCCCAGGGGCACCGCGAATTCACCATTGATGTCCAGAACGATGCATTCCGCTCGCCGCCCTTTAAAATCCAGGATGGACCGGGAATATGCTTTGCGAGATTGCAGCTGGAACTGGGCCGCGAGACAAGCGAGGCCCCCGCCGAGCATCACCTGAGCATTTCAGCAAGCGACATTCAGGAGTACGTTGAAAAGACCTACCGTAAGCCTGTCAAAAAGGAGAAGGAGGCTTCAGGCTGGAGCGCAGAGTAATGGCTCTGGATCTGCTGGAGCATCAGACCCTCGTTGTGGCACTTCTCCAGGTTGCAGTTGGGAAACCACGAGTTCAGGTGATGGATGCTGAGATAGCCAATATTGCCTGAAAACCATTGCAGGAGCCTGGGCAACTTGTAAGACGAGCTGCCTTTCACGGCTGCTGCAGAGTATTTCCATTCGCCGTGGGGTTGCCAGTTGGCTCGCTCAAATTGATGCTGCACGTAAAACAACCAGACTCCCGCCGTGCTCGTCACCGGCATCGTCGTGCCGCAAAAGCTCATCAACGGCATCACACGAGAAGCGACCGCTTCCTTGAATCGTTCCGGGGCTAACAAATCCAAATCCAGAATGGCATGCAGCGCCGCGTGAGGGAACGGTGTTTTACAGCTAAACATCAGCGTGCGCGCTCAGGCTCCTCGGGTGCGGCCGTCGCGGTTTGCCGGGCCTGTTGTACAATAACTGGCTCTGCTGACTTTTAAACATGACGACCCGATCATTCCTCTCGAATCCTATTTCTATGGAGCAGGTGAGAAAACATGCAAAGCCCTCGGCCTATTGTTGTACTTGATTTCGGATCGCAATACACGCAGTTGATTGCGAGGCGCATCCGGGAGATGCACGTTTATTCGGTGATCGTGCCGTGCCACCTGCCGTTTGACGAGCTTGTCAACATGAAGCCGCAGGCCGTCATCCTGTCCGGTGGGCCGTCTTCGGTTTACGATCCGGCATCGCCCGCCTGTGATGACCGCGTTTTTCAGCTCGGAGTGCCGATGCTGGGCATCTGCTACGGACTGCAGTTGATGTCGTACAAGCTGGGTGGCAAGGTTGAGCCCGCGACCCGGCGGGAATACGGCTTTGCGCAGCTTGAAGTGACTCCTCCCAGCGAGCTGTTTGCCGGATTTGAGTCGCCGCTGCGGGTCTGGAACAGCCATGGCGACCATGTTGTGGAAGTCCCGCCGGGCTTCCGAGTGGTGGGCCGCACAGAGAACGCTATTTCAGCCATCGAGAACGTTCAGACGCGAATGTATGCGGTGGAATTCCACCCGGAGGTGCGGCATACGGTGCGCGGCAGCGAGGTCCTCAGGCGTTTTGTCGAGGACATCTGCGGCGCCCGGGCCAACTGGCATCCGCAGTCGCTGATCGAAGAGACGGCCAGGCGGGTGCGGGCGGAAGTCGGCAATGAGCGGGCGCTGTGCGCTCTATCGGGAGGAGTGGACTCCGCCGTGGCCGCCACACTGGTGAGCCGGGCCATCGGCGATCAGCTTATCTGTGTGTTTGTGAACAACGGACTGCTGAGAAAGAACGAATTTGAAGAGGTAACGTCGGCGCTCAACGCCCAGGGACATCTCAACGTGCGGGCGGTGGATTACTCTGACCGCTTTCTCGGCCGGCTTGAGGGCATCACAGACCCGGAGAAGAAGCGGAAGATTATTGGAGAGGAATTCATTCGCGTGTTCGAGCAGGAGGCGCGCGCGTTGGGCGAGCCCCGGTTTCTGGTGCAGGGAACGCTCTACCCGGACGTCATCGAATCGGTCTCCGTCAAAGGGCCGGCGGCCACCATCAAGAGCCACCACAACGTGGGCGGCCTGCCACGGGACCTGAAGTTCCAATTGATCGAGCCGTTGCGAGAAATGTTCAAGGATGAAGTCAGGATCGTGGGCCGGGAGTTAGGGCTTGGCGACGAAGTCATCTCCCGCCAACCATTCCCAGGGCCAGGCTTGGCCGTCAGGATTCTGGGCGCAGTTACGCCTGATCGGCTTCGCATCGTTCGCGAAGCAGATGCCATTGTGGAGCAGGAGATACGCGCAGCACGGCTCTACAATGAATTGTGGCAATCCTTTGCGATCCTGCTGCCCGTATCAAGCGTCGGGGTCATGGGTGACGCGAGGACATACGCATCCACCATCGCCCTGAGGGCCGTGACTTCCGAAGACGGAATGACGGCCGATTGGGCGAAAATCCCCCCGAATGTTCTCGAACGGATTGCCACCCGCATCGTGAACGAGGTGAAGGAAGTCAACCGAGTTGTCTACGACATTACTTCGAAGCCCCCGGGAACCATCGAGTGGGAATGAGTGCTTCCCCCTCCATACAGCCCTCGCGCATCCCATGGATCCCCGAACGGCGAATCGTCCTGGCTAACGATTCGCTAACTTCTGTGCCATGTAGAGCAGCAGCCGTCGATCGCGGTCGTTGATGTCGCCAAGCAGGCGCCTGACTTTCTGGAAAAACCGCGAATCACGGTCTGCCGGAATCTCCATGGCCAGCTCGTCGGTGCTCTTGCGCTGGGTCAGATTAGGGAGGTCCGGTGGTCTTTCCCCCTCATAAAACAATTGATAGAGGGGGATCTCCATAGCTGCAGCCAACCGCTCCAGAGTCTCCAGAGAAGGCACTGTATGGCCGTTCTCAACCCGGGAAATGTAGCAGCGCAGGAGTCCCGTGCGTTTCTCAATGTCGCCCTGGGAGAGTTTGCGTTCTTCACGTAACTTCCTCAGGCGGATACCTATAATCATGGAACGCATTATTCCACAAGGTGACCGATAAGTCAATAGAAATTACCGTTACTGGCAGAGCGGCCAGCCCTGATTTTCTTCCCACGCCTGTAACCCGATCTGGCTTATGTTCGTCATAGGACACAGGAAAAGGGCTACTATGGATGCTGAATGGTACATTCTCGACCTGATCCCAGCCAGGAAGCTGACTGGATCAGACGCTGCCAGTCTGGAGAAACGGAAGCTTTTGCGCCACTGGTTGACGCCTATCAACGCAGGATATTTTCCATTGTTTTCCATCTGGTCCGGCGCAGGAACGATGTGGAGGATATCGTCCAGGAAATTTTTATGAAGGCTTTTGCGGCGATCGGGAGTTACAATTCACAGTCATCATTCGGAACGTGGCTCAATCGAATTGCAGTCAATCACTGTTATGATTACCTCCGCCGGCAACGGTCGTCGAGGATCAGCTATTTCTGGGAGATGTCGGAAGAAGGGCAGCGGCAGGTTGAATCGCACAGCCAAAGTCCTGCAGAGGGCGGACTCGACAGTTCGGAAAAACTCGCGGTGGATGACCTGGCAGGCAAACTGCTGGCGAGGGCGCCGGCTGAGGACCGGGTGATACTGACCTTGAAGGAGCTTGAAGACAGGTCGGTGGAGGAAATCTCGGAAATACTGGGTCTGAAGCTAAGCACGGTTAAGGTACGCTTGCATCGCGCAAGAAAGAGAATGATCAAGGATTTTGAAAAACTGGCAGGAGGGACGGTGAACCATGCGGTGTGACGCTGTCCGGCAAGTTCTTGAAGAAAACTTGACAAGGACGCCTGCGGTCGAAGCCCATGTCGATTCCTGTTCGGGTTGCAGAGATTATCTGCGCAAGTGGGAGACGCTCCATGCCAGCCTCATCGCGTTGAGAAAGGAGGGGCCTCCTGAGCCGACCCTCGGTTTTACGACACGTCTGATGCGCCGGCTGGAAAGCGCTCCGGCAGATTTTCCGCTTGGCTACCAGTTCATGGACCAGTTTGCAAGACGGATTGTTTATGCAACGCTGATGGTGGCGTTGGTGCTGGGTTTGCTCCTGGCGCTGCCGTCGTCAGGCCCACTGCGCAGTTCTGGAATCTCCGAATCCGTGCTGGTGCAAAACCAGGTTGCGACGCTGGCGAACGAAGAGGTGCTGGGTGTGGATGGCGTCGATCTCGGCGATACGCAGGACCCACCGCCAGCGGTCAGCAACACAGAGGCGCGAGGTTCCAAGTGAAACGGCGGGCCTACGTCTATTTTGTACTGATCTTCGTGCTGGGCATCGTCATCGGGGCCGCCGGGATGTACAGCTACGCCTGGTATTCTGGCCATTGGCATCACGGGTTCAGCCGGCATCGTGTGATCGATTATCTGCAGAAGGAACTCGCCCTCTCGCAAAGTCAGACCGAGCAACTGCAGCAGATTCTCCACAACATGGACCAAAAAGAATCTGAAGTGCGCGACCAGGTTGCGCCGCAGTTTCAGGCCATCCGCGAAGAGGCCCGCGCTGAAACTCGTAAGATTCTAAATTCCCAGCAGCTCGAGAAGTTTAACGAAATGGTAAAGCGCTGGGACGCAAACAGGAAGAGATCTGCGCGCCAGCCGTCACCTCCGCCGCCGAAATAATTCCAGCCCGTAAGCTCGCCGTTGCTTACAACCAAACCCCATCCCGGCATGTCCGGTTACCCTAGGGGCGCTGCGCTTGCAGCGCGCAACAGTCAAGGCCCGTTAAGTTGCCGTTCGGCGCTATTCAGCGTTCGCGGATGAAGCAATCGCGCGCCCGTGCGCGACGGCGATGGCGGCCATGTTCACAATTTCTTCCACCTCGGCGCCGCGCTGAAGCACGTGGACGGGCTTCGACATGCCGACCAGGATGGGGCCCAGCCCTTCTGCGCCGCCGATGCGCAGCATCAGCTTGTAGGCGATGTTTGCCGACCCGAGATCTGGGAAGATCAGCACGCTTGCGCCGCCCTTCAGGGTCGAGAAGGGATAATCCTCCTCCAGGATTTCGGGGACCAGGGCGGTGTCCGCCATCATTTCACCATCCACCATCATCTCCGGGCGGGCTTGCCTCACAAGTTCCGCTGCCCGGCGCATCTTTTCCGACATCGGATGCCGGGTGCTGCCGAAGTTCGAAAATGAAAGCATTGCCACTCGCGGCTCAAAATTGAAGTCACGGGCCACTTCCGCGGCCAGCAGCGATATTTCCGCCAGGTCTTCGGCCGTGGGTTCGATATTCACTGTGGTGTCGGAAAAGAAATAAACCTGCTGCCGGGTGACGATCACATAGACGCCTGAGACCCGCCGCACGTTTTCGCGCATCCGGATGATCTGCAGTGCTGGCCGGATGGTTTCCGGGTAGTGCTGGGCGACGCCGGCCAGGAAACCCTCGGCATCGTCCATGTGCACCATCATCGCGCCATAGTAGTTCGGATTGATCATCTGGTCGCGCGCCTCGCTCAGCGTCACCCCGTGGCGCTGCCGAAGGCGGAAATATTCCTCCACATAGGGCGCCAGACGCGGCGACCGTTCCGGCTCAATGATCTCGGGTACGAAGTGCTGAATGCCGAGGTCCGCGAGGCGTGCCCGGATCACCCCCTGGCGACCGATCAGCACCGGCCGGCCGATTTTTTCTTCATTGATCTGGTAGGCGGCGCGAATGATCTTTTCGCGTTCACCTTCCGAAAAGACGATGCGCTTGGGCGCAGCCTTGGCGCGCTGCCGGACGCTTTGCATCACCTCGTAGGTGCGGCCCAGGCGCCGCGAAAGGGCAATGCGGTATTCTTCAAGTTTTACTTGAACCCTTGCCACGCCCGTTTCCATCGCGGCTTCTGCCACCGCTGCCGATTCCCAGATCAGCACCCGCGGGTCAAAGGGCTTGGGGATGATGTACTCCGGCCCGAAGCCGAGTCTGCGCAGCCCGTAGGCGCGCAGTACGGAATCCGGAACGTCCTCTCGCGCCAGCGCGGCCAGGGCGTGTGTGGCGGCAATTTCCATTTCAGGATTGATGGTGCGGGCGCGCACGTCGAGCGCTCCGCGAAAGATAAATGGAAATCCCAACACGTTGTTCACCTGGTTGGGATAATCGGAGCGTCCCGTGGCCAGGATGGCGTCCGGGCGCGCGGCCTTGGCGTCCTCATAGCTGATTTCAGGCACAGGATTTGCCATGGCAAAGACAATGGGCCGGTCGGCCATAGAGCAGACCATTTCCGGTGTCACGACTTTGCCAACCGAGAGACCGACGAACACATCCGCATCGCAAATCACCTGCTCCAGCTTTCGCTGCGAAGTGCGCGCGGCGAACCGGGAATTGTAAGGGTCCATGCCTTCCTCGCGTCCTTCGTAGATCACCCCATACACGTCACACATCACGATGTTTTCTTTTCGGACCCCCAGTCGCACGTAGTGCTCGGCGGTGGCCAGCCCGGCCGCGCCCGCCCCGCTGAATACCACGCGAACCTGGTCGATTTCCTTGCCGGCGATCTCAAGCGCGTTCAGGAGCGCTGCTCCGGAAATGATCGCCGTCCCATGCTGGTCGTCATGAAACACCGGAATCTCCGCGGTCTGGCGAAGGTCCTCCTCGATGTGAAAGCATTCCGGCGACTTGATGTCTTCCAGGTTGATCCCGCCGCAGGTGGGCTCAAGCATCCGGCAAAACTTGATGATATCGGCAGGGTCCTTGGAATTGACTTCGAGATCAAAGACGTCAATATCAGCAAAGCGTTTGAACAACACGGCCTTGCCTTCCATCACAGGCTTGCCGGCCGCGGGGCCGATGTCGCCGAGGCCCAGGACCGCGGTCCCATTCGAAACCACAGCCACCAGGTTGCCGCGCGCCGTGTACTCAAAGCTGAGGTCAGGCGATTTGGCAATTTCAAGGCAGGGCTCGGCCACGCCGGGCGTGTAGGCCATGCTCAGGTCCCATTGCGTCCGGCAGGGCTTTGTGGCCACCACCTCGATCTTGCCTTTGCGCCCTCTGCGGTGATAATCGAGAGCGTCCTGCTGATGAATTTCCATCTGGAGCCTCCCTGGCGATTCCAACCGGGTGTCTGACAGGCGGCTGGGATTGGGCTGTCAGAACTTTCCTGCCAGCGGGCGGAATTTTCAGTTCACCGCTGGAACCGCAAATCATCTCGCGCCTGCCAGGAGTTCGCGGCCTGCCGCATGTCACGGACGGCGTGACGAATAGCACCCCAGTATACATCCGCGCCTGCGCGACATTCATGCACGCTGATCTGACGAGTTCAACAGAGGAGACGGCCCCGAAGCCGCCTGTTCCAGCAAGGCTTGCTGCGAAAATGTACGGCCTGAATGCCGGGTGTCACCAGTTGCCGAATCGGAAAACAAGGCCGGCTGAGATGCGCATATCGTTCTGCGCATTGTTGGTGAATTGGGCCCGAAGGTAGTCCACCTGGATCAATCGCACCCAGATGCGCCCTGTGGCTTTGACGTTGAGGCCGCCCCCGAATGCCATGCCAAATGCCTTTTCCGTCAGGCCAGCTCCAGTAAAGGGGGCGGTTGCCTCGCCATTAACAGTTCCGAAAAGCGCGTGGACGTAGGGATGGACTTTGGGTAGGGCAAGTGTGAACCGGGGGCCATAAAGCTGGGTGAAACCGGGTACGTAATACGGGTGCCCACCTGAGGTAAGCGCGGTTACCGAGGAGACTCCGTAGTGCTTGCTATAATCTGCCTCGATGCCCCAGGGCCCCAGCAGATGGAGGTAAGCACCACCGGCCCAGCCGTTCGAGCTTGTGGAGGGAGCGCCGCTTAGTTGCAGGCGGGAATACCCGCCAAAGAGCTCGACCTGGCTGTAAGCTTTGGGAACTGATGCAAGCGTCAGGAAAAGTAAGATGGACCCGAAGGTAAGCAGTTTGCGCATAGAGGGACGTTCTCCTTCTTCATCAGCATTGGAACATCAAACGTTCCGAGCGCCGCAATGCATTCTCCCCCCTGGCACTTCCACCTATGATGTAACAGGATGCTGTTCGGTTGCAAAGGAATATTAGTTGATCAGCGCCCGGCCCGGTTGCTTCCGCTAGACATCGCTTGAGCCGCAACAGCGCCACCCCTTGAACAGATTGCTGCCGCCAGGCGCGGACCTTCCGCTTGTGAAGGCTTCGGCGCGACACAGCGACACTGGGGAGAGTGCGGTGAGACGAGGCGACCGGAGTGGTTAAAAGGGAATGTCGTCGTCCGTAATTTCGCCGTCGGCGGGAGGCTCAGGGCCAGCGTCGTGTTCTTCGGGACCCGCCCCCTGGGGGGAGGCGGGACGAACGCCTGCCGCTGCCGCGCGCTCAGCGTCAGCACGCGAACCGAGCATCTGCATGTTGCGGGCGACAATTTCGTAGTTGGTGCGCTTGTTGCCGGACTGGTCTTCCCACTGCCGGCTTCGGATGCTGCCTTCAATGTAAACCAGCTTGCCTTTGGTGAGGTATTCGCCGCAGATCTCGGCCAGCTTGTTCCAGGCCACAACCCTGTGCCACTCCGTGTGCTGCTGCTGCTCGCCATTCCGGCTTTTGAAGGATTCATCCGTGGCAACGGAGAAGTTCGCCACTGGAGCGCCGCCGGCGGTATAGCGGACTTCGGGATCCTGGCCAACGCGCCCGATCAGGATGACTTTATTCACGGTCCCGGCCATAAAACCCTCGTGTGCAGATTTTTTGCCATGCGGCAGAAAGCTGCGGGCTATCCCTGGTTTCCGGCGCGGATGATGATGCCCAACCGCCGCAGGCGTTGCGACGCCAATTCCGATTCATGGGCCTTGGGATTCTGTTCCACCAAGGCACGAAGTTCGCGGATACCAGCCGCTTTGTCGCCGCTGGCCAGCAGAGCATATCCCTTCTTGAGCCGGGCCGCCAGCGTTTTATCGCCGTTGGGGTAGCGCTCGACACATTCGTCGTAAGCCTCGACCGCGTGCTTGTAATCTCCGTTGTTGTAATAGCTCTCACCAATGTAATACTGGGCGCTGGAAGCGCGCGGAGTTGTCCCGTAGTACTGGAGAAACTCCTGAAATCCCTGGATGGCGAGGGCATATTGCCCGCTGTTGAAGCTGCCCATCGCCGAATTGAATAGCGAGTTCGGATCAGGGATGTTGGGGGGAGCTGCTCCGGCAGCCTGGTTCGATCCGGTGGTACCCGGCGGGACGGCTAGAGGCGTACCATCGGCGCCCGGCTGCGGCGAGCCGGGAGCACCGGGCGTACCCGGTGCAACGGCCGGAGGAGCGTTCAAAGTCTGTATCTCTTTTTGTGTCTGCGCGAGTTGTTCGCTGAGTTTGGTGAGCTGCGCCTGGGCCTGGTCAAGGCTCGAGCTGAGCGCCTGGACCTGCGAGGTCATCGAGTCCATCTTGGACGACGAAGCCGCCAGGTTCTGCTCAACGTTCTTCTCCAGGTCAGTCATCTGGGATTTCATTCGGCTGACATCCTGGGAAGTCTGCTGGAGCAAAGTGTGCAAGATCGCGGTCTGCGTACTCACCGTATTTTGAAGGGTCTGAACGGTTTGCTGCAGCGTATCCAACTGCTGCATCATCTGGATGATCTCACGGCTTACGCCAAAAGCCGGGGAAGCCGTGACCACTGACAGCAGAGCAATTGCGCATATAGTCAGGGCATACCTTTTCACCGTGGTTCAACCTCCGGCAAGAAGATTCAATCAGTTGACAGTCTATCCTCTGGATAACGGCGCGGTCAACTGGCAGTGGGCAGGGAATACGCATTTCCCCCAAAGCATGTGCAGCAGGCAAGCGGCAGTTTGCGAGGGCAGGCTGCCCGGCTTAGCTCCGTCTCTTGTGCCAGAGCGGGCAATAAAACAGCTTGGCAGAGACGAAACAAAAACCGGGAGCCCCGTCCATCTTTCCTGCAAAGGACTGGGACTCCCGGATTGTTGTTACTGCGATTGCCCGCCGCCCATGACCAGATGGGCGCGCCGGTTTTGCTGCCAGCACGCTTCATTGCTCTCGGTGCAGAACGGACGGTCCTTGCCGTAGGAGATCGTGGTGATCCGTGAAGCGGGAATGCCCAGGTTCACCAGGAAGCTCTTGGCTGCATTCGCCCTGCGGTCGCCCAGGCCGAGGTTGTATTCCTCACTGCCTCGTTCGTCGCAATGGCCTTCAATCGTGAAGCTGATGCTGGGGTGAGACTTGAGAAAATCGGCATCAGCCGTAAGGGCCTGCTGTGCGTCCGAACGAATATCTGACTTGTTGTAGTCAAAATAGGCGTCCTTAATATTCTGTTCAAAAAGGCTTGCCTCCGATACGGCGGGCTGTTCCTGCGGTGGCGGCGGCGGTGGCTGGCTGGTGACGGTGACACGAGCGGTGGACGTTGCTGTACCGCCAGTACCTGTTGCCGTCAGGGTGTAGGTGGTTGACTCAGTTGGGGAGACGCTGGTTGATCCGCTCGATTGAACGGCTCCAACGCCTGGCTGAAGATCAAGGCTCGTGGCGTTTTCCGAAGTCCAACTTAGCGTCACTGACTGGCCCTGTTCTATCGTACTTGGCACTGCAGTCAGGTTGACGGTCGGTTTTTCTGGAGCAGCTGCAGGCGGCGGTGGTGGTGGTGGCGGGGCTACGGCCTTCTTATGGCAGGCTGCCGCCAGCAAAACGACTCCCAAAACACCGACGAGAAGCGCGAGACTGCGTTCCCTCTGTCGCATATCGAATCCTCCTTGATGGGTGGGGCACTTTCGTTTTCCACGAAGCTTTCGGAAATGGTGAGATAAACCAAGTTTCAAAAGTTATGATTAACTGTAATTGTTCATAAACCGCAAACCAAGTCTGACATCAAAGCCATGAATCGTAGCACCAAATAAAAAGAAAATTCAACTGCTGTTTTTTTCAAAGCGCCGTGGTGGCTTAATTTTTATTAGAATTTGGTGTAAACACGACCCTCCCGGGTGGGGTGGAAAGAGCATCGAAACTTTCAATCGCGTCCCTCAGCATCAGTGGGCGCGGAACGATCCAGAGCGCTGGCGAACTGGCGCGCAGTCGCTATCGGAGCAGTTACCGATATTAGAAACACGATCCCGCACTGGGTCGTGATCGGCAGTTACTTCGACCAGTTGCCGTTCCAATTTTGCCCTTGCGTTGTCAACTGATGAGGGTTGGATCCGTCAGCAAGCATGGTCCATATCTGGCGCGTTCCCGTGCGGGTGGATTCGAACACCAGGTGACGACCGTCCGGCGCCCACGAGGGGTGCTCGTTTCTTCCGGCGTCGTGGGTGAGCTGCACGATGCGTCCGGATGCGATTTCAATTATGTAGATGTCCCAGTGCCCGGTTTCCCTGACACTCCAGGAAAACGCCATAAAGAGCCCGTTGGGAGACCAGGAAGGAGCTTCCGCGTCGCCGCCTGCCGTGATGAGCCGGCGTAAATTCGATCCGTCGGAGTTCGTGATGTATATCTGCGGGGCTCCGCTGCGATCGGATACAAATGCAATCTCATTGCCTGTTTTAGGGTTCCATGTCGGGGAGATATTGACGCTCGGAGAGAATGTAAGTCGCTGGAGGCCCATCCCGTTGGCATCCGAAACATAGATTTCCTGCGTGCCGCCCATACTCGAGCAGAAGGCGATCTTCTTTCCATCCGGAGACCAGGCCGGCGTGGTATTGAGTCCCTTGTAGGTGGGAAAGGATATTCGGCGGTTGGTGAGCAGCGAATAGAGGTAGATTTGCGGATTGCCGCTCGCGTAGCTCGTAAAGGCGATTTCTGAATTGTCCGGAGACCAGCGCGGCGTCAGATTGAGCGAGGGATAGTTCGTGACCTGGTGCTGATTGTACCCGTCGTAGTCCATCACCCAGATCTGTGTGTGTTTCGTTCGATTGCTGACATAGGCGATTTTCGTCAGGTTGATTCCGGGGATTCCGCCACCCAGCGTCTGGATAATCTCGTTGGCGAAGCGATGAGCTGCGTCACGGGCGGAAAGCTCATTCAGGTCCGCCACGTAACGCTTGGCCAGCACGCCGGGATTCTGAGGGCTGTGGACATCGAACAGGCGGGCAGTGACGACGAGGCTGTTATTCCGGACCTCAGTGAAGCCAAAGGCCAGCATCTGGGCTGAGGCAGGCGGATTGCTCCAGGCATTGAAATCCACATCCTGCGGTTCCTGTGGGACCTTGATCGGGTAAAGGCTCTTGCTGACAACGTCTACTATCCCTGAATTGTTCAGGTCGTTCCACAGCACTTCGTTGAAGACTTTTGTCAGGTTAGCCACTCGCGGGTCAGTCGAACGGGTAGGGAAATCGGGTACCGCAATCCGGACGACCGCCTGTCCCATGTTGATTCCGAACCGGAACCAACCCTCGTTCTGGCTCTTCACCACTACCGCTCGACCCATAAGGACCGCTACAGCGATTGCAACCAGGGCAACGCAATTCAGGATTCGTTTTTTCAAAGTCATCCACCACCGTAAATGGATTTCACTGAGGCGGCTTCTTGTCACCGCCCCCGGAATTTACCGCTTCAGATCGAAGTAAACCTCCACGGAAACTTTATTTCCGGAATAATCGGCCGGGAGCGGGGCGAGAGGACTGGATGCGAGGACTGCCCGCAAGGCTGAGCGGTCCACCTCCGGGATGCCGCTTGACTGCTTGACTTGCGCATTGCTGATGCTGCCATCGCGATTGATGTCAAAATCGACATAAACTCGAGGCGCGCTCAGCAGACTGGGGCTGATCATCGAAAGCAACCAGTTACTGCTGACACGGTTCTTGACCGCTTGCACGTACCAGCCATAGCGCTCGCCGAAATCCTGCTGGCCAATCGCAAAACCGGCTTCGCCGGAGGGAGTCGCCGTCGCACTGTAGCTCATGGTCGGCGGCCCGCCCTGGCCATAAGGCACGGCGTTGGGAGGCGGTTCAATCTTTTCCTTTGGTTGAATCCGCGGATTGGCAAGGACCTTTGGTTGAATCCGCGGATTGGCAAGGACCTTCGGCTTCGGAGGTTTGACGGCTTCTTTAAATTTAGGAAGCTCCTGCCCTGTCAGCAGGGATGATGGCGGCTTGGGGACGGTCTCAGGCTTATAGAGGCCCGGGTTTTCGACCGCCACGGTGTTCGGAGTCGTGATTTTGGGCATCGGAAGGGGTACGCCGGGCAGGGAAGCCACGGCATTCACACGGACGGCGCTGCCCGTATTGATATTAACTCCCCAGCCCTTTCCGAGCCGGGCTCCCCAGAGACTATACACGACCGCGGAAAGCGTCAGCAGAACGTGAAATACAATCGATGCCGTCAGGGCCCCTCGGAGGCTCTCCCGATGATCGAAGACTGGAAACGATGCGGCGCCCATGCTCAATCGCTCTGGATGAACTCCTCCTCTAAATTACGACGACCCCTTGGTATTAAGCGGTTCGGTGACAATATTGATGTTGGTTAGATTCGATTGCTTCAGTGCGTCGATCACCTGGGCGAATGCACCGAATGAGACCACCTGGTCACATCGAATAAAGACTGGAGATTTATCGGCGTTTTTCAAACGCTGGCGAACGATGTCTCCGAGGCGGTGGATGTTGACGGGATCGTTCCCTACGTAAATGGTCTGTCGCTTATCGATGGTCACTACGACGCGCTCTTGTGAAATCACTTGCACGGTCCGCGTTTTCGGCAGGTCTACTTCGATACCTGACTCCAGCAGCGGAGCGGTGACCATGAAGATAACCAGCAGCACCAGCATCACGTCCACAAAAGGGGTGACGTTGATGTCGGACATCGAGGTCTGAGTTGTCCCTTTGAGGGTTGTGAATGCCATATTCAACCTCGCTGAGCGTTTTAGGTGGCTCCCTGCGCCTTGATGTAAAAACCGTGGAACGGGGTTGCCGCAGGTCCCGGTGGAGTGCGGTTTCTATGTGAAATATCGTTCCGTCATGTTGAGGAACTCGAGCGCAAAGTCATCCAGCATGCTGCCGAACTGCTTCAATCGCTGGAGGAACTGGTTATAGGCAATCAGGGCGGGAATCGCAGCGAACAATCCCGCCGCTGTGGTGATCAACGCCTCGGAAATGCCAGGGGCTACGGTGCGAAGACTGGCCGCCCCGGAAGTTCCAAGACCATTAAACGCATCCATGATGCCCCAAACGGTCCCGAACAGTCCGATGAACGGGGCTGCAGCAGCCGTCGTGGCCAGCCACGGCATCCAATTCTCCAGGCGAGTCAGTTCTGCAGTGGACCCAATCTGCAACGATCGCCGCACGGAATCCAGGCTACGAATGACCGGCTTGCCTGGATTTTCACTGACCGTTGCCTGGCTCTCAATTTCACGATAGCCCGCCTGAAATACTTCCGGCAGAGGGCTGCCCGATAACGTCGAGCACGACGAACGGATTTCGGACAGCTTTTTACTCTGGCGGAATATATGCAGGAACTCCCCCGATTCACGGATTGCACGCTTAAAAACACGAGACTTGTGGAATATGATGGCCCAGGAAAGAACGGAGAAAAAAAGCAGGATCAGCAGAACAAGGCGTGCGACAAGACCGGTGTTCGACAGGTATTGCCAAATATCACCCTGAAAAAAAACGAGTAGGGCTGGAACCAATCGACCTCCTTCGATGCCGTAAATCGTGCGACACAATCATTCCTCGAACCTAGCATAGCGCGACAAACCCCGTCAATTGCCCTGCGGTCCAGGTCGAGACTTTTTATCCAAATGCTGAAGGGTCCTGCGTGTTTCCTATCGGAGCATTCCGGAGTATGATCGGCTATCGCCCTTTGCGCAGGGAGAATGCCGCGTCAGGAACGGCATTCGGGCAGGGCGAGCTCTTATGCTCCACGAAATTCATATTCAAAACTATGCCGTCATCGATGACCTGACGGTGGAATTTCATCCCGGGTTGAATCTGCTCTCGGGTGAGACTGGCTCTGGAAAGTCCATCGTTGTTGACGCGCTGGGGCTGGCTCTCGGCGGCAGGGCCGCTGCCGACGTCGTTCGAACAGGCTGCGACAGGACCACGATCACAGCGGTCTTCCGGGCGCCCGACCAGCCTGCATGGCAAAAACTCCTGGCAGACCTTGGTGTGGAGAGAATGGACGGGGAAGAGGTCTTTTTTCGCAGGGTGATTCATTCCAACGGTCGCAGCCGGCTGTTGCTGAATGACCAGCCTGTCACCGTTTCTGGCATCAGAGCGCTGGCCGATCTTCTGATTGAGGTTCACGGGCAGAATGAGCAGGTCGCACTGTTTTCTCGGGAGGCCCAGCTTGAATTGCTTGACCGCTTCGCGGGCGCGGATGAATTGCTTAAACAAGTGGCGGAACTCTATGCGCGCCGGAGGCAGCTTCAAACGGAACTGGACAGCGTTAGTCAGAATGAGCAGGACCGTCTGAAGACGATTGACCTTCTCAGCTTCCAGCTTCGTGAGTTGGACCAGGCGCAGCTCGATCCGTGTGAAGATGCCAGGCTCGAAGAAGAGAAACGCGTCCTGACGCACCGCGAAAAAATCCTGTCAGCGGTAGCAACGATATACGGCGCGCTGTACGAGGACGAGAACTCCGCGTGCGAAAGGGCCGGCCTGGCAGGGCGGGTGCTCGAGGACCTGCGGACCTATGATTCGTCCTTCGACACCCACGCTGAAGCCCTCCGTGAAGCCAGGGCCCAGATTGAAGATGTGGCGCTGACTGTTCGTGACTACGCGAAGGACCTTGACTCGAGCCCGCACCGCCTGGAACAGGTTGAAGATCGCCTGGCAGTCCTCGACCGAATCAAAAGGAAATACGGCAGCACCCTCGAGCTGGCGATTGCTCACCGTGAGAAGTTGCGGGACCAACTGTCCGCCTTCGAAAATTCCGACGAGCGCCGCCAGGAACTGACGCGCGAATTGGAGCACGTGGCGGCGAAATTCCACGGTTTGGCGAAAGAGCTTTCCCAGCGGCGACAGGAAGCTGCGGCGCGGCTTGAAAAACTGGTCCGGAAGGAACTCGCCGCGCTCAGCATGGAAAAGACCCGGTTTGCGGTCCAATTTGAAACGGCCTCCGAGGGCGGTGCCCACACCGGAGGCCCCAAAGGAATTGACACGGTCGAGTTCAAGATCTCGACAAACCCCGGTGAGAACCTTCGCCCGCTGGGTAAGATTGCTTCGGGCGGAGAACTCTCGCGCATTATGCTGGCATTGAAGACAGTGCTTGGCACGCAAAGGCTCGGCCGGGACACGGGAGGGAAGAGGACCCCGGACCCCACTTTTATCTTTGATGAAGTTGATACCGGCATTGGAGGCCGCGTGGCCGAAAGCGTCGGCCAGCGGCTTAAAAGCCTGTCACAAACGGCCCAGGTCATCTGTGTGACGCACCTCGCGCAAATTGCCTGCTTTGCCGATCATCACTATTATGTTGAAAAATTCGAGCGGTCCGGCCGGGCGCACACCATGATCCGGCGCCTGGAAGGGGAAAGGGAGCGCGCCCAAGAACTGGCCCGCATGCTCTCCGGCTCGCAGGTGACCGATGCGGTCCTGAAACACGCTGCCACAATGTTGAAACATGCCTCGGCTTAGGTTGGAATTCGTTTCCTGTCTCATGGCAGAATAGATTCTGCGGCGGAACATGGTTTCTACCCAAAGCGACCATCTCAAGATATACTGGTCGCAGCGAGGCGAGTTTTTCTCCGATGAGCAGTGATCTTTTTCCAATCCTGTCCGGCGGCGGTCACATCGCCGCAGACGCAAAACTACCGGACGGCTCCTGGGCCGGATACTCCGCGGAAGGCAAGCCTTTCTACATTGAAACCTTCGGATGCCAGATGAACGTTCATGATTCGGAGAAGGTGGCTGGTGTCCTGATGGCGCGCGGGTACCGCCCCGTGGCGACTCCCGAAGATGCTGACATCATTTTTTACAACACATGCAGCATCCGCGAAAAGGCGGCGCAGAAAGTTTTTTCGAGGCTTGGAACGTTCCGCAAAGGACGTGCGGCCAGCGGGAAGATTTTTGGCGTCCTCGGCTGCGTTGCCCAGCAGGAAGCCGGGAATATTTTCGAGCGCGCGCCGCACGTCAGCCTGGTTTGTGGTTCCGCGAGTTACCCAAAGCTGCCAGACCTCCTGGCGCAGCTCGAGTGTGGCCACCGCCGGGTTACCGGGCTCGACCTCGACACCGAAGACTGCTTTGAAACTGAAATGACGCGGCGCGACAATCGCTTTCGCGCCTACATCACCATCATCGAGGGCTGTGACAAAGCCTGCAGCTATTGCGTGGTTCCGAAGACCCGCGGACCGGAGCGCAGCAGGCCCGCCGATAACATTTTGGCTGATGCACGCCGCCTGGCGGATGAGGGGTTCACAGAAATTCAGCTCCTCGGCCAGACCGTCAATTCCTATCTTGATCCTTCACCTTTGCGGATGAGTTTCGCGGATTTACTCGCGCGCGTGGCCGAAACGCCCGGCATTCGCCGCGTGCGATTCACCACGTCGCATCCGCGCGATTTCACGCAGGACATCATCGATGCGATTGACACCCACCCGGCCCTGTGCAACCAGATCCACCTGCCCGTGCAGTCCGGCTCGAACTCCGTCCTGAAGCGGATGCTGCGAACTTATACGCGCGAAGAGTACCTCGAAAAAATCCATTGCATCCGCGACGCAAAGCGTGCTATTAGCATTTCGACGGACATCATCGTGGGCTTCTGCGGTGAGACGCTTGACGATTTTGAAGACACGCTCAACCTTCTTGGCGAAGTCGGGTACGATCAGGTTTTTTCCTTCAAGTATTCACCCCGCCCCAGAACTCCGGCCGCCCGCTTTGAAGATTCAGTGCCGGAAGATGAAAAGGGGCGGCGGCTCATGATTCTTCAGGAAAAACAGCGCGAAATTCAAATCCAGAGAAACCAGGAATGCCTCGGCCAGCAGTGCGAAGTCCTGGTCGAGAGTTTTCACCCCCGCCTGGGGCAGGCGGTGGGAAGGACCACCAGCAACAGGGTCATCAACTTTTCCGGAGAGCCATCGTGGATAGGACAATACATGGTGGTTCGAGTGACAGCGTCCGGACCGAACAGCCTGGTCGGCCAGCGGGTGGGGGAACCTGCTGCCGGACACGCAGATCTGTGAATGCTTTTCAGCCGTTAGCAGCCGCATCCGTATACGCCAAGGCTGCAGGAAGGATGCATGATGGAAGTTGAAGTCAAAATTCGCGGTCTGATGATGGATCCTGTTACCAACATGCCGATCGTGATTCTCAAGGACATCGAAGGCGTGTCCGTCCTGCCGATCTGGGTCGGAATTTACGAAGCTAACGCCATCGCGCTTGAAATCGAGAAGGTGACGACTCCCCGTCCCATGACGCACGATCTGCTGAAAAACCTTCTGCTCGGCCTGGAAACCCACGTAAGGAAAGTAGTCGTGAATGAACTGAAGGACGACACCTTCTACGCGCTCATCTGGCTGGAGAAGGATGGCGAGACCTTTTCTGTAGATTCCCGTCCCAGCGACGCGCTGGCCCTTGCGTTGCGCGTGGACTGTCCGATTTTTGTCGAAGACGAAGTCCTGAAGAACTCCAAGGTTTCCGGCGCTGGCACTGACAAGGCCAGCCACGACGAATTGCGCAAATGGCTGGAAAACCTTAACGACGAGGACATCGGCCGTTATAAGATGTAGCAATTGAAGGCAGACAGGGTCGTCCTCTTCGACGAGGCGGCCGATGGCTGGTCCAACCTGCCTCAACCGGAGTCAAGGAGTGGCAAGAGTCATAGCCGTTGCCAACCAGAAGGGGGGGGTTGGCAAAACCACAACTGCAATCAACCTCTCCGCCGGGCTGGCATTGCACAACCAGAGGACCTTGCTGATTGACCTCGATCCACAGGCCAATAGTACCCTGACCTTTATCAATCCGGCCGAAGTTGACGGTTCCATCTACGACGTCCTCACCGATGGCAAACTGAAACTGTCGCAGGTGGTCAAGCCGACTCGTTGGATGAATTTGTCTCTGGTTCCATCGCGGATTTCGCTCGCCAAGCTGGAGGCGCAACTGGTGGGGCAGTTTGACGCGCCGTTCCGGCTGAAGGACGCAATCGCTGCGTGCCGCGATGACTTTGATGTGATTGTCATCGATACGCCGCCGGCCCTGGGCATTATCACGGTGAATGCCCTGGTGGCAGCCTCGTTTCTGATTGTTCCCATTCAGGCATCGTACTACGCGCTGGAGGGCACCGACGATCTGCTGGAGACGCTGGAGCGCATCCGTGCGCGGCCGAACCCCGAACTGCAGTTGCTGGGCGTCGTCATGACTCTTTACGACAAGCGGACCAACCTGGCGCGCGACATCCATAAGCAGGTCAGGGACGTGTTCGGGCCCAAAGTGTTCAAGACAGTCATTGGCAAAAACGTCCGGCTGGAAGAAAGCCCGGCGTACAGAGAAACGATTTTCAGCTTCGCCCCGCAATCTTCCGGAGCGCATGAATACGCCAGCCTGGCGAAGGAGGTCCTGCAACGTGTCGGTTAGACGCTCAGGATTGCCGGTAGCGGTCCAGATGCGCCATAGTGCGCACTATGTCGAAGATATCATCTCGCGCAGCGGGGCCGCCATCGGACGAATGATCGCGATTGAGGATATCCAGCCTTATGCCGACCAGCCGCGGAAGCAGCGCGGTGATTTGACGGGCCTGGCGGATTCAGTGCGCCAGAAGGGCGTGCTGGAACCTTTGCTGGTCCGCAAGAACCCGGATTCGGGAAAGTATCAAATCATATCCGGTGAGCGGCGCTATTTTGCAGCCCGCATGGCGGGCCTTGCCGAAGTTCCGTGTATCGAGAAAAGTGCTGATGACGGCGAGACTCTGGAACTGGCTCTCATCGAAAATATGCAGCGCAAAGACCTGACTCCTTTCGAAGAGGCTGACGGCGTCCAGGCCCTCGGCGACCGGTTTGGCCTGACCCACGAGGAGATCGCGGCCAAAATAAGCAAATCACGCTCCTCGGTAACCGAGCTTCTGACGCTCCGCGTCATTCCGGACGACATTAAAGCTGTCTGCATTGAAA
Source organism: Terriglobia bacterium (assembly GCA_035712365.1). Lineage (NCBI taxonomy): Bacteria > Pseudomonadati > Acidobacteriota > Terriglobia > Terriglobia bacterium. The sequence continues at coordinate 17,650 of DASTAW010000008.1, read as the reverse complement.
GCGGAGTGATCTCCAAATCCCAGCTTCTCCAGGTCGCCCGTCAGCCCACCGAAGCCAGAATGCGTGAGGCTGCCCGGCGCTTTGCCCAAGGCACGCTGAATCGCGAGCAGGCCCGCCAGGAGCGCAATCCCAACAGGAAAGCCCGCCACGGATCTTTCCGCTACGTCCCGCCCAACAAGGATTTCAAATTGACGCTGCAATTCAAGAAAGGCGGCGTCGGGCGCGAGCAAATCATCTCCACGCTGCGCCGCGTCCTGGAAGAGCTCGAAAGAGAAGACTGAGGCGCTGAAGAGCGTCTGTTTCCCGGATGACCCACGGAGCGAGATCATCTTCAGCGGCCGCAGACGGGATTGAAGGAAAGGACGACGCGGGATGGAATGCGTGCTGGATGTTCTGGTGATTGGCGCTGGGCCCACGGGTCTGGCCTGCGCGATCGAGGCCATGCGCAGCAATCTCGACGTTCTCGTGGTCGAGAAGGGATGCCTGGTGAACTCCATTTTCAGCTATCCGCCCGGCATGACATTTTTTACCACTCGCGAACGCCTGGAAATTGGCGACATCCCTTTCACCACCATCAACGTGAAGCCCACCCGGGCGGAGGCCCTGGAATACTACCGCGGTGTTGCCAGGTTTTATCATGTTCCGGTGCGTTACCATGAGCGCGTTGTGGGTATTGCCGGGTCCGACGGAAATTTTGAGGTCCGCGCTGCCGCAACGGATGGCGACCCAAAATGCTACCGCACGCGCAAGGTGATTATTGCCACCGGTTACTATGATATTCCGAACCTCATGGGAGTCCCCGGGGAGGACCTTCCTAAGGTTTCGCATTACTACGGCGAGGCCCACGCGTTTTATCAGAGAAAAGTGGCGGTCATCGGCGGAGCCAACTCGGCGGCGATTGCGGCGCTCGACCTCTTCCGCCATAGCGCCGAAGTCACCCTCATCCACCGGGAACCTGAACTGAGCCGGCACATCAAATATTGGGTCCGGCCCGATATTGAAAACCGAATCAAAGAAGGCTCCATTCGCGCCTGCATGGCGACAGCCGTCAGAGAGATTACGCGGGACGCGGTATGGGTCGAAACGGCCCAGGGCGAACCTACGCGCATTGAGAATGATTATGTATTCGCTCTTACAGGGTACCATCCGGATTTCGAATTCCTGCGCCGTGTCGGAGTTGAAATCGATCCCGGAACGTCCCGCCCAAACTGCAACGCCAAGACCCGCGAAAGCAATGTTCCCGGTGTCTATCTGGCCGGAGTGGTTATTTCCGGGCGGCATACAAATGAAATTTTCATCGAGAACGGCCGCTTCCACGGGAACCAGATTATTGCGGACATCCAGAAGCATCCTGGGGCCCGGGCCCCGAGGCCGAAGGAGACGGCCGGTCCCCCGCCGCTGGAGTGATGCGTAGTAGGTTCCACGCGGTACGACGTCCGTCTTAATGGCTGTTCCTCTGCATCCCTCGGGTTGGTTTGCCAGGACAAAACGACGGGCGCTTCAGGAGGGTTGAATGGAGTATCGCACCCTGCCGAATACGGGTTTGAAAGTTTCGCGCGTTTCGTTTGGGACCATGACGTTTGGCTCACAAACGGACGAAGGCGTCGCGCGGCGAATGATTGACCTTTGCCTTGGGGCCGGAATCAATTTCATCGACACCGCGAACATCTACAATCGAGGCCTCTCTGAAACGATCGTGGGAAAGGTGCTGAAAGGCCGGCGCGATAAAGTTGTGCTCGCCACCAAGGTGCGCGGCAAAATGGGAGAGGCGCCGGATGAGTCCGGCCTCTCACGCGCCGCCATCCGAAAGGCCGTGGATGCCAGCTTGCAGCGCCTTCAGACCGATTACGTTGATCTCTACTACCTCCATCAGCCGGATTACGATGTGCCCATTGAAGAAACGCTTGCGGCGATGGATGAGCTGGTCAAGGCAGGAAAGGTGCGCTACCCGGCGGTCTCAAACTATGCCGCCTGGCAGGTGGCCGAAATCCACTGCATCTCGCAGAAGAACGGGTACCTGCCGCCTTTCATCTCCCAGCCGATGTACAACCTGCTGGCCCGCGCCATTGAAGATGAATACCTGCCCTTCTGCAAACGCTATGGCGTCGCCGTGGTTCCCTACAATCCTCTAGCGGGCGGATTGTTGACAGGCAAGCAGTCGCACGGGAACAAGCCGATAGCTGGCTCGCGCTTCGATGGAAACACGATGTACCTGGACCGCTACTGGCACGAAGCCGACTTCGCCGCCGTCGAAGAGCTCAAAACCGTTGCCAGGCACGCTGGCAAGAAGCTGATCGAGCTTGCTTTGCAGTGGGTGCTGAGCCAGGACCAGGTTGATTCCGTCATCCTCGGGGCGTCGGGGCTGGAGCAGTTGGAGGAAAACCTGAAAGCCTGCGAAGGACGGAAGCTTCCGAATGACCTGCTTCAGCGGTGCGATGACGTCTGGCGTCATTTGCGCGGTGTCACGCCAAAATACAACCGTTAGCCCTCGGGGGGGGTCAGACATTCGGGAACGCGATCGCATCCAGTACTCGGTGTTTAAGCCGCAACCCATTTTGCCGGATGGCTGCTACGCTCCAACTTCGCCCGGCCTTGCTGCTCCAGGCGGTCCATATGGCCCTTGATGGGAAACATGGCAAGGAAGACGCCATCGTCAGGCCAGTCACCCGCGGCGGCGGCCACGGTATCGATCAGTTGCTTCAGCGTCATCCCTGATCGGTTTTTCTCCAGGCTGTGCAGGATCACACGGTCCACAAATTCCACGGTGCGGCGCGATTCCGAAAGGAAATCCTTGACCTCATCTCCGCGCATCACCGGCCAGTGTCCCGAGTAGAGGACGCTGATCGGCAGATGTTCAAAGTACTGGATGGTTGAGAGATACATATCGACATGGTAGTACGTGACGGGAATCGCCATCTCTCCCGTGGCCTTGGGGCAGCCGCGCCCCTGCACGGCATCGCCCGAAAATAGCGCCCCGAAGTTCCGATCATAGAGCGCCAGGTGGCCATTCGAGTGGCCGGGAACCTGAAGCACCTCCAGCCACCAATTCTCTGCCAGGTGAATTCTCTCACCACCGCAAAAGGTCACGTCCATATGCCGGCGCCGGCCTGCGTTAGGTGATGGAATTTCATCAAATCCCACCTCGTGATCTTCTTTCAGAAAGTTGTACCGCTCATCGTAAAGGGTCCCGGGATTTTCCACCAGTTTGCGGTCGGCTTCCCCACAGCTCAGCATGGTGCCGGGCGAGATGCGCTTGATGGCGTCATTGCCTCCCTGGTGGTCAAGGTCGGCATGTGTCGTAACCGCAAGCGTCAAGCGGTCAGGCCTTAGCTTGATATTGTCAAAGAACGGGAAGATCGTCTCTTCCGGACTCGTGGCGATGCCCGTGTCCAACAGCACCACATTGTCGCCTACAAACAGATACTGAAACAAATTCCTGCCGCCATAGAGTGACTGAATCTGGTAAACGTTGGGATAGAGTTCCATCCTGAACTGCCTCTCGTGGTATCGGATAACGGCAACAGCATTGCTCCGGTCGTGCTCCTCGCTTTACAAAAATAAGCAGCAGCCGAGCCGGGGTCCCGGACCGCGCAAGCAGAATTCTATTCGCTGCCGCTACCGCGGTCAATCAAGGAGACAGCAAGCCCATACGGGAATCGATCATTCCATCAACTGATCGATGTCGGGTGGACGAATTGGCGGCGGCAGGAAGTCGTGCGTACCGATCATCCACCGGCTCAGCGATCGCTGCAGGTGGAGCAATTCAGACTTGTATTTCGGGTCGTCCACCAGGTTCTTCATTTCGCCAGGGTCGTTCTGCAAGTCATAAAACTCTTCCTCCGGGCGGGGCTTCTTGAAATAGCGCTGAACCAGCGGTGCAGAGAGCTTCCCCTGGCGCTCGAGGCCCTCAATACTTCGCCAGCTTGGCGAGCGTGCGATGTCGCTGAGCGGCAGGTAGGGAATTTCCGGAAGGTAGTTCTGGATCAACTTGTAACGCGCTGTTCGCACGCTTCGGATCAAGTCGAGATGAGTGTGGAAGTTCCGCTCGGCATACACGGCCTCGCGCGGCTGGAAACTCCTGCCCAGCAGGAGCGGCAGAAAACTTCGGCCTACCATTGCCGCAGGCACGGGAAGGCCCGCGGCTTCCACCCACGTTGGCGCAAGGTCCTCCAGCGATACCAGGTCTGATGACACCCGCCCAGGCGTGATTTTCCCCGGCCAGCGCGCGATGAGAGGAACGTGAAGCCCCGGGTCGTATAGCGTGCCTTTGGCGCCTGGAAATGACATGCCCTGATCGCTGGTAAAAATGACCAGGGTGTTCTCCGCCAGCGCGTATTTTTCGAGAAGCTCGAGAAGCTTGCCGACTGTCATGTCGAGCCTCTCGATGGCCTCATAATAGTGAGCAATGTCCTTTCTGACGGCAGGAGTGTCTGGCAGGAAAGACGGAACGGCAATCGAAGCACGCGGATTTTTTTCGGGATAGCGTTCACCGGGCAGGTAGGGCCGATGGGGATCGTGATAGCCGATGTGCAAAAAAAAGGGGCGGTCTTTCGGTCGCGCATCGAAGAACGTATGGACTGGTTTGTGCAGACCTTTGAAGTCCCATCGCTGCCAGAACTCAGCGCCCTGATGGACTTTTTTGAAGGCCCCGGTGTAATAGCGCGCGGCTTTCAGATATTCCAGGACCGTTTTCTGCGCCAGCGGCATGGGCGAACCGAAACGAGCGGTCCCCGTTTCGTGCGGCGGTCGGCCGGTCAGGATGGCCGAACGGCTCGGGCTGCAGGAAGGTGACGGCGCAAAGGCCCGTTCAAAGCGCAGCCCCTCACTAGCCAGTCGATCAATGTTTGGAGTGTGGACGGCAGGGTTTCCATCGCAGCCGGCGCCGGAGTAACTCTGGTCATCGGAAATCAGGAATACAAAGTTTGGAGGCAAATTTCTTCCGGCGGCATCCGTGGCGGACACGGAAGCGGCGCGTTTTGACGAGGCTGCAACGCCGGTCAGGCCCAGTCCGGCGCCCAGTCTGGTCATGAATTTCCGACGGTCCATTTCGTCTCCCATATGGCTGTTCAGTCGAATCGAACCCAAGCCACTCGGTTTCCGGCCATGCATCAACCTCGCCCTCGCTTCATGAGAGAGGAATTGCACGCCACCGTGTTCCCGCCGACTCGCCGCCAACGTATCAACTTATGACATCGGTGGAAAAGATAAAAGGCTTTTCTTTCCTCCCGTTATCTCTCCTTTGCGGCAAGCCTTGCTCAGGACGCTTTTGAGAGGTAAGTTTCCTCATAAGTCTGAACGTACGACGAGGCATGCCTCGATCTTTCCCCAGTGCTGGCCCAGCTTGACAGAAATCAAACACTTGTTGTATATGTTTGTTTCATACGAATGTTTTTTCACGTGACTGGGGCGGCCAAGTGGCGGCGACAAACACTGCTGATAAACTGGAGACACGGGAACGGTTGCTTGAAGCTGCCGGAGAGCTGTTCGTCGAGCGCGGCTACAACCACGTAACGGTTCGCGATATTTGCCGGGCTGCGGGAGCCAATCTGGCCGCAGTGAACTATTACTTCCGGGGCAAACTCGGGCTTTACCAGGAAGTCCTGATGAAAATCATAGAATCCATGAACGAGGGCTCCAGATTGGCCCACGTGGACAGGCCCGGTATCTCGACAGAAGAGAGATTCAGCCACTACGTTCGAACTTTCATGGGCCACATCCTGAACAATGGACGAGCGTGCCGCGCGGGCAAATTGATGGCGCGCGAAATGGCTGATCCGAGTCCAGCCTTCGACCTCATTATCCAGAAGGCGATTCGTCCCAATTCCGCCCGGGTGGCGGCGCTGGTCAGCGAACTGACCGGTCTGCCGCCGGGCGATCCGAGGGTCGGCATCTGTGTCGGGTGCATCCAGACCCAGATCACAGGTTTCACAAGTCCGGTGGCGGCGCGCATGGTTCCGGGCGGACAATTTACCGCGGAAATCATTGATTTTGTCGCGCAGCAGGTCGTGGAATTTTCCCTGGCCGGGATGCGCGCTATCGCGCGGCAAAGCGCCAAGCCTGTTCGCAAGGCACGGCGGAAACCGCCGAAACGTCCATAATCCAATGCCTAATTCTGACCTCTCATCGCTCAAGATTCATGATTCGGCCCGCTCAAAGGGAGTCGGCGGCAAAATTCTGCGAATTTTTGCCGCGTCTCTGGGCGTGCTGGTCCTGGTCATTGGAGGCGTGATTGCCTTCCACAAGCGGACCCCGGCGGTGCAAGTTGCCGGCGCGCTTCCGGCAAACGATCCGCAGGCGGAAACCTTGCTGAACGCCAGCGGCTACGTAACCCCCCGGCGGCGCTCGACGGTTGCCGCGAAAATCACGGGGCGCGTGACAGGCGTGTTCTTCGATGAAGGCATGAGGGTAAAGGAAGGCCGGCTCCTGGCCACTCTCGATGATTCGGACGCCAGGCGCGCCCTCAATGCCGCCACGGCCGATCGCAACGCCTCTCGCGCCGCTATTGCCGACCTCGAGGTCCAGCTCAAGTATGCGGAAATTCAACTGCACCGCGCACAGGAGCTTTTTTCTGAGAAGGTCCAAAGCCAGGAGGCACTCGACACCGCGCGAACCAACGTTGATAGTCTGAAGGCCAAAATTCTTCTGGCCCAGGACCAGGTGCGCGCCGCTGAAGCCCGGGTGCTGGAGGCCCAGCAGGCCGTAGACAACTGCATCATTCGCGCGCCATTCAGCGGAATCGTTGTCTCCAAGGACGCTCAGGTGGGCGAAATGGTTTCGCCGATTTCCGCCGGCGGCGGATTTACCCGCACCGGCATCGCCACCATCGTGGACATGAACTCGAATGAAATCGAGGTGGATGTCAATGAAGCCTACATCGCTCGAGTTCGTCCCGGGCAGAAAGTTATGGCCACGCTTGATGCTTACCCTGACTGGCACATGCCCTGCCGCGTTCGCACTATTATTCCGACTGCCGATCGGGACAAAGGAACGGTCAAAGTGCGCATTGCATTCGACAAGCTCGACTCGAAAATTCTTCCCGATATGGGAGTAAAAGTCGCCTTCATGAGTGGAACGGATTCGTCGAAAAAGGTTAAAGCTCAGGGGCCGGCTGCCCGGGCGATCATCCCGCAGGCCGCCGTGCGCGGGGCCGGCGCAGGGTCCTATGTCTTCGCCGTGCGCGACGGGAGGGTCGAACGCCGCGCCGTCACCCTGGGACGGACGGTATCGCAGGATGTTGAAGTCATGGCCGGCGTCAACCCAGGCGATGAGCTCGTGGTGCGAGGTCCCGGGAATTTGCAGGACGGCATGAAGGTTGAAATTCGCCAATAGGAGCAAACAATGGCCAGCGTCAACAACAACGGCAGTTCCAGCGCCCTGATTCAGGTCCGGGGCCTCAACAAGGCTTACCGGCGCGGCGGAGAGGAGATTCAGGTCCTCCAGGGTCTCAACCTGGACGTGGATCGCGGCGACTTCGTCGCTTTCATGGGGCCGAGCGGCTCCGGCAAAACGACGTTGCTCAATCTACTCGGCGGTCTGGATGTTCCAACCGCGGGAACTGTTTCTGTGGCCGGCGATGAGATCACCCACATGTCTTCCGGCAAGCTTACCGAATGGCGTGCCCGCCACGTTGGCTTCATCTTCCAGATGTACAACCTGATTCCGGTCCTCACGGCATTTCAAAACGTCGAACTGCCGCTGCTGCTGACCCGGCTTTCCAAGTCCGAGCGCCGCCAGCACGTTGAGACGGCGCTTTCCGTTGTGGCTCTTGCGGAGCGCATGCACCATTATCCCCGGCAGCTTTCCGGCGGCCAGGAGCAGCGGGTAGCGATCGCCCGCGCCATTGTTTCCGATCCCACTTTTTTGCTCTGCGACGAGCCGACGGGCGACCTCGACCGCCGCAGCGCCGACGAAATCATGGCGCTCATCGAAGAACTCGTCGGCCAGCACGGCAAGACCGTCCTGATGGTGACGCATGATCCCGTTGTCGCCGCCCGGGCCCACACACTGCTCCATCTGGAAAAAGGGGTTTTGGTGGAGGCTTCGAAGCCAGGCCAGGCGGTCCCGGCAGGAGGTGCAGCATGAGATTTCGCCGCCTGGTTCAGGCCAATCTGTTCCGCAAGAAAGCGCGGCTGCTCCTGACGCTCGGCTCCTTTGCGGTGGCCCTGTTCCTTTTCGCCTTTCTCGCGGTCGTGAGAGAAGCCTTTACGCGCGGCGGGACCCTTGCCAGCGCCAGTCGATTGGTCACCATCAATCGCGTCTCGATCATTCAGCCCCTGCCTCTCTCCTATCGCGACAAGATTGCCGCTCTTCAGGGCGTCGAGGCCGTTACACACTACAACTGGTTTGGCGGGGTCTATCAGGACCCCAAAAACTTCTTCCCCCAATTTGTCATTGACCCGGAAAATCAGCGTAAGGTTGTCCCGGAGCTGGTCGTGCCCGACGGCCAATGGAACACCTTTCTTAAGGACCAGCAGGGAGCGATCGCGGGCGCCCGTACGGCTGAGAGATTCGGGTGGAAGGTTGGGGACCGCGTTTCCATCAAGTCCCCTCCTTATCTGGGCAGCCAGGCGTGGCAATTTAACATTGACGGGATCTATCACGGGCAGAAACGGACGGACGACGAGTCCCAATTCTGGCTCCAGTGGAAGTATTTCGAACAGAATGTGCCGCCCTCGTTCAAGGACATGACCGGATGGTATACCGTCAAGCTCAACTCGCCGGACGACGCTCAGCGGGTGGCGAAGGCAATTGACGCGGAGTTTGCCAACTCGCCTTACGAGACCAAGACCGACACCGAATCGCAGTTCGCAGCGAGCTGGGTCAACCAGATGGGCAACATTAAATTCCTGATTCTCAGCATCGGCAGCGTCGTCTTTTTCACCCTGCTGCTGGTGACGGGCAATACCATGGCCATCTCCGTCCGCGAGCGCACGGGAGAACTTGCCATTCTCAAGGCCATCGGGTTCAAGAACGGCACAGTGCTTCTCCTGGTGCTTGCCGAGGCGCTGGTGATTGCCCTGGCAGGGGCGGTTCTCGGGCTGGGTCTGGCGACGCTGGCCATTCCCGTTCTCGGCGCTGCCTTGAATGGATTGCTGCCGAACCTGATCCTGTCGAATTCCATGATGGCTGTCGGCGTCGGATTCGCGCTGGCGACAGGCGTCCTGAGCGGCCTGCTGCCCGGCATCGGCGCCATGCGGCTGCGCGTGGTCAACGCGCTTCGGAGAATTTAATGATTGCCATTCCCATCATCTACAACGTTCGCAGCACCAGGGCCCGCTGGACCTCCGCCATCGTTGCCGTGCTGGGCATTGCCGGAACGGTTGGAGTGTTTGTGGCCATGCTGGCGCTGGCGCAGGGGTTCCGCGCCACTCTGGTCTCCTCCGGCTCCGCGGAGAATGCCATCATTCTGCGTGCCGGTTCTAACTCCGAAATGGAAAGCGGCGTTTCGCTCGACAACGTCAATATTCTTCAGGACGAGCCGGGCGTGGAGCGCCAGAACGGCCAGCCGCTCATCACCCCAGAGGTCGTCGTCATCGCGCCCTTTCCACTTCGCTCGACGGGCACCGACGCCAATGTGCAGGTGCGCGGCGTTTCACCGAATGTCCTGAGGGTCCGGCCGAACGTCAGGATTGTCCAGGGCCGCATGTTCCGCCCCGGCCTCGCCGAACTGGTCGTCGGGCGCAACGCCGTGACGAGCTATGCCGGATTGGGCCTGGGCAAGAAAGTCCGCTTCGGCGGGGGCGAATGGACCGTCACTGGAATCTTCGACGCTGGAGGCTCCGCCTTCGATTCCGAGGTGTGGTGCGACGCGCGCGTCCTCGACGGCGTTTATAAGCGTCCCGCCAACGTCTTCCAGTCTGCCACCGTCCGCCTCACGTCGCCGGACGCTTTCCAGAAGTTCAAGGACGCTGCCAGCAAAGACCCGCGCCTCAATGTGGACGTCAGCAGGGAAATTGATTACTACGCCAAACAGTCGCAAACCTTCACCCGGCTGATTACCATTCTCGGCGGGCTCGTTGCGGGCGTCATGGCCATTGGCGCGATCTTCGGTGCGCTCAATACGATGTATTCCGCCGTCGCCGAGCGCACCCGCGAAATCGCCGTGATGCGTGCTTTGGGCTTCGGCGCCGCTGCGGTGGTGTTTTCATTTCTGATTGAGGCCCTGCTGATTTCCTTTATCGGAGGGGCCCTTGGATGCCTCGCTGTGCTGCCGCTGAACGGTTTCACTACCGGGGCCATGAACTGGCAGACTTTTTCTCATCTGGCTTTTGCCTTTCAGGTTACGCCCAACCTGATGGTGGGCGGCGTTATCTTCGCGCTGGGGATGGGCGTTGTGGGCGGCTCTCTCCCCGCCATCCATGCTGCGCGCCAGCCCGTTGTACTGGCGCTGCGGAAATTGTAAACGCGGCGGACTGGCTCGCGGAATTTTCTCTGCGCGCCAGGTTCGTGATATAACTCCCGGCATGCCAAATCGACATCAGCTCTCCTCGTCTGATTGTTCCGCGAAGAACAGAATCTTTACTCCAATGTCCCGCCGCCGCATGATGGGGGTGCTTTCGGCGCTTGCGGTGGCGGCCTTTGCGGGCTTCACGCTTCCCCGGCGATTGGCGAGCCAGAATTTTACCGACCTCACTCCCAGCCCTCAGCAGGTTGAATGGCAGGATCTCGAATTCGGCGTCATCGTCCACTTCGGCCTCAACACCTTTACGGACAAGGAATGGGGCAGTGGAAAGGTTGATCCGTCCGTATTCAATCCCACGAAATTCGATCCCAACCAGTGGGTAGAAGCGGCGCAGGCGGCCGGGGCAAAGTACCTGGTGTTCGTGGCCAAGCATCATGACGGCTTCTGCCTTTTTCCCACGCCGCTGACCAAGTACAGCGTGGCCAGCGGCCCCTGGGAAAACGGTCATGGCGACGTAGTGCGGGCGGTGGAAGAGGCGTGCCGGCGTCACGGCATGAGGTTCGGCATCTACCTCTCACCCTGGGACCGGCACGAGCCTTCCTACAGCTCCAATTCGGAATACGACAAGTTTTATCAGGGACTGATGGAGGAACTTCTAACACGCTACGGACCCATCGAGGAGTTCTGGCTGGACGGCGCCGGGAGCGAGGGCCATGTCTACGATTTTGATTCCTATCTTCACTTGCTGAGGGTTTACCAGCCCAACGCGCTGGTCTTTGCCGATGTGGGATTCATGAAGTGGGGCGACATCCGATGGGTGGGCAATGAGGATGGCTATGCGCCTGAGGAGAACTGGGACGTGATCGACCGCGCGGGCTATCTGCGCTGGCGGCCTGCGGAATGCGACACGCCGCTCCACAAGCGCCACTGGTTTTGGCATCCGAATGACGCCGCGTCCCTCAATACGATTCCCGAGCTCATGAAGATTTATGACAACTCCGTGGGCCATGGATGCCAGTTGATGCTGGGCATCGCCCCCGACGAGCAGGGCCTGCTTCCGGCACTTGATGCTGACAGGCTGCGCGAATTCGGCCACGAGCTTCAGCGAATTTACGCCCACAATCTTGCGCTGGAGCGCAAGCCTCCGTCATCTGGCGATATTGACGACAGCGCCGCATTTGACGACAATCCTGACACGTTCTGGATGGCGGCCCCGCACACTTACCATGCCACGCTGACGGCAAAATTCTCGAAGCCGATCTCGTTCGATCGTACGGTCACAATGGAGTGGCTGAATCGTGGCCAGAACATTGAGAGCTACGAGATACAGGCGTGGACTCCGGCGAAGGGTTGGAGGACTTTGCATCGGGGCGCGAGCATCGGCCATAAGAAAATTGACATATTCCCCGAGACAACGGCCAACGCAGTCCGGCTAAACGTTCTGGCGGCCTCTCACACTCCGGCCATCCGCGAATTTCAGATTTACGACGGCCATGGCGCGCCTTAGCGTGGCCGCGCAGAAACCAGATTGAGGTTGTTTTCCTGTCGGGTCAGTGATATACAAACGGGGAATCATAAGGTTGGTCAGAACAGACTGAAGCTGTTGCATCGCAGATCCGTTCATGGTCCCGCCGGTTGCCGCGTTCGTCAGGTAGAACGCCTGGATAAGTAACTTCCTGCATTGGGTGGCGGTGGAAACCAATACCTTATAGCCAGTTCTGAACAAGTTTATAAAACATTCGAGGAGGAGTACACATGGCCCAAGAACCACAGAAGCCGCAGGTCAGCCGGCGAGATTTTCTCAAGACCGGCGCCAAAGCCGGCGCCGCCGGCCTCACGGCATTCAGCGGGATCACTTTTATTACCAAACCCGAGCGGGTGTTTGGCGCCAATGATCGCGTGAACCTGGCGGTCTGCGGCGTTAGAGGGCGGGGAATGGATCATATTCGTTCGTTCGGGCGACTGCCCAACGCCAACCTTGCCGCCCTTTGCGACGTGGATGAAAACATTCTGGATGAGCGGTTGGCGAATGTGGAAAAAATGGGGAAGCCGCGCCCCAATCGCTTTGTTGACTGCCGCAAGGTGATGGAAGACAAATCCATTGATGCTGTGTCCATCGCCACGCCCGATCATTGGCATTCATTGATTGGAATCTACGCCTGCCAGGCGGGAAAAGATGTTTACGTTGAAAAGCCCGTCTCGCATGCCTGGTTCGACGGTCATCAACTGGTGGCGGCGGCGGAAAAATACGATCGCGTGGTTCAGATGGGCGCGCAGAGCCGCTCCAACGAGGCCATCCGCGAAGCCATTAAGCACTTGAACGACGGCCTGATTGGCGAAGTCTACCTGGCTCGCGGGCTTTGCTATAAGTGGCGCGACACTATCGGCCGCACGCCCGTTTCGGCCGTTCCTGCCGGCGTACACTACGATCTTTGGCTGGGCCCGGCGCCCGACACGCAGTTCACCAAAAACCGCTTCCACTACAACTGGCACTGGTTCTGGGATTTTGGAAGCGGCGACCTCGGCAACCAGGGCATTCACGAAGTGGACATTTGCCGCTGGGGCCTGGGCGTCGATTATCCATCCAAGATCACGGCCCTTGGCGGAAAGTTCATGTTCGACGACGACCAGGAAACTCCTAACGTCATCAACTGCGCCTATGAATTCAAGCGGCCGGACGGCTCAACCCGCATGATGGAATTCGAAGTGCGTGGGTGGGAGACCAATCATGAGGCGGGCATCGGCGGCGGCGGTTTCAAGAGCGGCGGAGTTCCGGCGGCTGGCCTGGGCGGCAAGCGCGCGCGAAAACGCGCCGAGGATACCATTGGGAACATTTTCTATGGCTCGAAGGGCTACCTTGCCATCCAGGGGTACGATTCCTATAAGACGTGGCTCGGTCCAAGCCAGGAACCCGGACCGGAGGCCAATGGCAAGGGAGATCATTTCGCCAACTTTATCGACGCGGTGATCGCCCACAAAAAACAGGACCTGACGGCGCCGGTGGACGAAGGCCATAAGTCAACGTTGCTGGTGAACCTTGCCAACGTTTCCTATCGGCTGGGCCGAACGATCAACTTCGACGGCGCCGCGGAGAGCATCGTCGGCGACGATGAAGCCAGCAGAATGCTGCACGGAACCTTCCGCGCGCCGTACAGCGTGCCGGAGAACGTTTAACGGGATGTTAATTGGGCCGGGCCCGGCAACTTTAACCGGGCCCCAAGCCCTTGCGTCTTCATCCGAAGCCGTGATTGCCTGCTTGATGAAGATGATTCGATCAATAACTTAAAAGCACCGGATATTCGCCAGGCCACCCTGGCACCCGCATTGTCTGAATTCCTGGCACTGAAATTTTCTGTGTGAGCGGCCTGGAGAGGCCCCTGCACATGTCCTGACCAGGAACTTGCCCTGCTCCAGTTGGTTGCCACCTTAATACTCCCGGGCCATTCAAGTCGCAAAGGTCCCGCTGGCGGGAACGTGTCCCTTGCAGGTCGTGATCTATTTTTACTGTTACAATGCCCAGGCTCCTGAGTCTAATTGTATAACCTGATAGTAGAGGGGGACGCCTTGGAAACATCCCGTGAAAAAGTCCTGATTATGGATGGCGACGAGTCGGAGCGCGTGACCCTTCGCGACATGATGCTGGCGGCGGGATACGAACCTTTCTGCGCTGAATCGTGCGTGGAGGCGCTGAAGTGGGCGCGGGAGCGGGGCATGGATATTCTGCTTCTCGACCCCGAGTTTCCCGGGATGCTGTGTACGGACCTGCTGGCTGAAATCAGAGGAGCTACTGCCAGCGCAGGCATCAGGGTAATTCTGCTGGTCGCAGGTGGAGCGCACGAGCGTATTCAAGGTCTCGACCTCGGGGCCGACGACGCCGTGTCCCGGCCATTGGAGCCTGCCGAGCTTCTGGCCCGCGTCAGAGTTCAGCTTCGCGCCGCTAAGGCGATGAAGGCCCTGCGAGACAGGACCGAAGTCGCCGAAGAGGGCGTCAAGGTTACGCACACGGCATTTGAGGCGCTGGCAGTCACGGAAAAGATGTCTCGCGACGCCTCACGTCTGGGAAAGGGCCTAAAGCTCGGTCTGGCCGCCATTCTGGTGGTGGCGGCGGCTATGGCTGTCATTTTCTTCCTCTTCTCCCGCCGCGCCAATCGCGAGATACAAATCGCTTCCAGCGTTGCCGCCCGCATCAGCGGGAATTTAACCGACCAGGCAAACCTCGTGGAGAGGGCGCGGCAGATCAGCGAACAGATGGAGAAACATGCGGCGAACGGTCCGCAGGGCCAACGGCAGAAGCTTGAGCGCAGATCGCGAGAGTTGCGCGCCCAAATGGCCAACGCGTCCCCCGATGAAGTGGCAAGCCTGCGCGATCAACTCGCCAGGGCGGAGGCCGGTCTGCGCAAAATCCAATCAGAAAGCTCGATGGCGGAACAGATCATCCGATCTTATGCTCCGAGCGTATGCCTCATTCACGTGGTGGTCGGCTACCGAGATCCTGCTACCGGCCAAAGCCTCCGCTTTGCCGGGTTGACCGCCGAAGGGGAACCTCTTCATGACGGCAAGGGCAATCCGTTACTCAACGTGGGGGGAACAGGGCCTGAAGTCGAGGTGGACGCCCTGGGGACGGGATTCCTGGTGGCGCAAGACGGTATAGTCCTCACGAATCATCATGTGGTTGAGCCCTGGTGGAAAAGCAAAGAGTTGAGTCTACTGGCTGGACAAGGCCTCGTGCCGAAGGCCCTCGAGATGAATGTCTATTTTCCCGGGTCGCCGCGCGTTTTTCCAGTGAAAGTCGACGCAATCTCGCCGGAGGCCGACCTTGCTGTTGTCCAGGGAGATTTCAGCCCGCTGAAGGTTAATCCCCTTCCTCTCGACCTGAGCCGCGGCACGTCCGTAAGCGGTGAGCCTGTGGTCCTGATGGGTTATGCCACAGGAGTCGACGCTTTACTCGCGCGCGCCGATGAATCGACCTTGCGAAGCATTGCCAAGGCGAGCCAGGGGAAGTCGGAGCTGGTTTTGGACGAGCTGGCGAAAAGGAATCTTATTCGTCCCATCGTTACACAAGGACATATCGGCGACATCCTCCAAGACAAGATCGTGTACGACGCGCAAACCACTTCTGGCGGCTCAGGCGGACCCCTGTTCAATCAGAGCGGAAGAGTAATCGGCGTCAACTACGCCATCCTGGAAGGTTTCGGGGGCTCCAACTTTGGAATTCCTATTCGCTATGCTCACGCGATCTTGACGCAGTTACATGCTGATAGCAAACCGGCCTCGCGCTGACGTGCCAGAGGGTAGATGCGGGGTCGCAACGCCGTCGAAGAACCCGCCCAATGTTGCTTCGCATGAGTGCGACATCAGCACCGGAATCATGTAGAATTGCGGAAGGTCGAAGCGTTCGCAGGAGGTCGCACCATGTCTAATCGAGTTAATCGAAGAGATTTCCTCAAGGGATCGGCCGCGGGAGCTTCGGCGCTGGCGGCGGGGCTGGGAGGCGCTGGCGGCGCGGCTGCCACCCCACGCTCGGAAAGCAGCATGGCGGAAGCCGCCACAAATCAAATCGGACGGCCAGTGCGCGTGGTGAGCATTGGTTTCCACGCCGGGCGTCCGCTTGAAGAGATCGTGCAACTGGTGGACGAGCAGGGCGCGCAGGGGGCCGACATCATTGCCATCCCGGAAACCTGCCGGGGCCTGAACAAAAACACTAAGGAACTGATCGACGGCCCCACGGTTACGGCCATGTCGCGCCTGGCCCGCAAGCATAACACTTACATCGTCTGCCCCATCGACCGCCAGCATGGAGAGCAGCACTACAATTCTGCTGTGTTTCTCGACCGCTCCGGCAAAGTGGTCTCGATGTACGACAAAATTTTTCCCGTCTGGCAGCAGGAGTGTGTGCCGCTTGGCGTGACGCCCGGAAAGCAGGTGAAGGTTTTTGACGCCGATTTCGGCCGCGTCGGCTTCGCAATTTGTTTTGACGTGAACTGGGCCCCGTTGTGGGAAGGGCTGGCCAACCACGGTGCTGAATTGGTGATCTGGCCCAGCGCCTACTCAGCGGGACGCTCTCTCCAGGCCCAGGCCATTCTCTACAACTACTATATCGTCAGCGCAACGTGGTGTCCCGACTGTCACGTCTTTGACATTGACGGCGAGAAGCTCATCCACGATGAGCACAACCACGACGCCAAAACCAACATTACTCGCGTGACCCTTGATCTCGACCGCTGCATCTTTCATCAGGATTTGAACTATCCGGAAAAACTCCACAAGCTCCTCGCGGAGCGTGGCGAAGATGTCGAGCAGGAAAAGTGGATGCCGCTCGAGGGATGGTTCGTGCTGAAAGCGAAGCGGCCCGGTGTCAGCGCCCGCAAGCTGGCCGCCCAATACGGCATGGAGGAACTCCGCCACTACATCAATCGCAGCCAGTGCGAGATTGACAAGTGCCGCGGCTGGGAATTTGCCTGAGCGGCCTGCGCTGGTCTGGGGCCGGGAAGTGATATCGACTGATGTGTGAGATCTGCAAATCAATGCTGGCGGCCGAGCACACCGAGCAGCCCGGAGCGGAGCTTTGCCCACAGTGCCGCCGGTTCCCGCTGGACGTGGACGCGCCACTGGATCTGGGCCAGTGGGATTACGTCGCCCCGGACTTTAAGGATGCGGTCGAATCCAACGCGTTGGCGCCACCGGCATTTCCAGACCCGATGCCTGATCTCCCGCTGGGAAGTTCCGAAGATCACGTCCCAGAGGATTTCGACCAAGAACTTGCAGAGGACCTCGACGAAGGACCGGAAGAACACGTGCGCACCTGCTATCACTGTTACCAGGCTGATTCGGAACTGGCCGAGCTTTGCCCGGTGTGCGGCGATTCTTACCTGCCTCCTTCGCTGCACCAGCCGCACAGGGCCTGATTGAATTCCCCAGTCCGACGCCGCCGGCCATCGTGATCCCTGGCCGGCCGCTCCAGCCCAGGGGCTTTCAATTCTTTCCTTAGGGGGTCGGAGCTTTTAGGTCAGACATTTCTCTTCCCGCTCAAGCGAAGGGGCTTTTTTCAGCCCCTGAAACGATCATCGGGCAATTCTACGTCACTGACCCGCCGCTCCTGACTTCTAGCTCCCGGCTCCTTGCTCCTGACTTCTGGCTCCTGACTTCCAGCCTCTCCCGGCGAATTTGCTGTCAACGCAAAATAGAAAGTTCCGGTATTTAGCCAGATAGAAACTTCCCCCTCCAGGGGTGGTTTGGGGGAGGGGTGTG